>VGPF01000025.1 GCA_016875535.1 Chloroflexota bacterium | reverse complement strand
CTACAAGGAACACGAATCATCCCTACCTCAGTTCGAGTCAGTAGAGATTCTCCTGATGGGTAGTTGCTGAGGGTGTACATATCAGCACTCTTCCCTGGTGATGGCGTGACTTCGAACTCAAAAGCTGGCCGCACACGATCCTGAAGATCTTTTGTCTCAAGGACGATTTCCCCTTGAAATACCCCTGGTAGTAGTGGAGAAAGATTCAAGTCGAGTGATGTGCGATACACACCTGGACAGAGATGCACTGCTCTCATGCCCGGTACGAGCTCGAAAACAAGCAGGCCTTCTGGAGTAGTGATGGGAACTCTAACATTGAACCGATTTATGTCACGGATGCATTCTATGTAGATTTCGATTGAGAGATCTGCATTCTCTGGGAAAGCTCCACAAATTTCCCCAGAACTGTTCTTAAGGTCCACCTTCTTAATAACCACATCGTGTAGGTACTGAGAGCCCTTGACTCGATTCAGATCCAGATCATGGTCATCAACGGAACCACGGCGAACTTTCCCGGAAGACAATGCGAGATACTTGTCTACGACCTCGGATGAGGGCCCGATTCCCTTGATTTCTCCTTTCTCCAGCCAAATTGTTTTTTCTGTGAGCGCCTTGATGATGGCCATGTTGTGACTGACAAAAAGAACGGTTCTCCCTCCGCTCGCGATATCGCCCATGCGGCCAAGGCAGCGCTTTTGAAACTCTGAATCACCGACGGCAAGCACTTCATCTACTAGGAGGATGTCAGGCTCCATATGGGCTGCCACGGAAAAAGCCAGCCGGATGTACATACCGCTGGAGTAGTATTTCACCGGCGTATCGATGAACCGCTCAAGCTCAGCAAAGCCGACGATGTCATTGAAGCGGCGGTTGATGTCCGCCTTGGTCATCCCAAGAATTGCGCCGCTAAGATAGAGGTTTTCCCTGCCGGTCAATTCCGGGTGAAAACCCGTGCCGACTTCCAGTAGAGAGCCGACACGTCCCAGCACTTCGCCCTCACCCGCCGTCGGTTCCGTTACCCGCGAAAGGATTTTCAGCAGGGTGCTTTTCCCCGCACCGTTCCTTCCGATGATCCCGATAGCCTCGCCATGCTTCACGTGGAAGGAGATGTTCTTGAGAGCCCATATTAAGTCGCGCCGTTTTTCTTGAGGTGCCTTTCTTCCTCGGATGCGTTGCAGTGGCGCCTCTATGGAGCGCGAGAGAATGTCTCGAAGCGCGAGGTACCGCTCCCGTTCCCCGAGGCGGAACCGCTTGCCGATGCCGTTAAGCTCAATCACTGGCTGAGACATAGAAGTGGCTCAAACGATATCGGCGAAGTAGCGCTCCATTCGTTTGAAGTAGAGCGCGCCCGTTACCAGGAGCAAAACGACTACCGCTGCGGAGACGGCGAGCATCGGGCCGGGCGCTTCTGCCTTGCCCAGGAGCGCCCAGCGAAACCCATCTACTACTCCGGCCATCGGATTGATTCCGTATAGAGGCTTCCAGCTATCTGGGATGAGGCCGCTTGAATACGCCACTGGAGTTGCAAACATCCAGAATTGGATCAGGAACGTTAATGCATAGCGCACGTCTCGATAGACGGCATTGAGCGCGGAGAGCCAAAGTCCAACTGCCAGTGCCGTTGCCATGGCAAGCAGAAGGAAAAGTGGGAGTGTGAGGATCGCCCAGCCCGGAGAGATACCGAAATAGAGCATCATCCCAATGAGCACCAGGAAAGCGATGCCGAAGTCCAGCAGACCGCCTATGACCCCTCCGGCAGGGAGCAGGACACGGGGGAAATAGACCTTCGTGATGACTCTCGCCTGGTCCACCACGGCATTCGACGAGTTTGTAAGAGAGTTTGCGAAGTAGATCCAAGGGACCAGGGCAGTGTAGGTGAAGACCGGATAGGGAATCTCGTCCGACGGCAGGTCGGCAAGGTGGCCAAAGACAACACTGAAGATCACCATCTGCGAGAAGGGCTGGATGATTACCCACGCTGCTCCGACAACTGTCTGCTTATAGCGGACTTTGATATCCCGCCAGATGAAAAAATAAAGCAACTCCCGATATGCCCAGAGCTCTCGCAGGTTTAAGGCGAACCAGCCCCGTGATGGCTTGATCACGTGGGTGGGCGGGGTGTGTGGCTGGTGCCCTTGTTGCTGGACGTCTGAAGTCCCCAAACCTATAGGCTCCAGTAAAGCGCTTTACCCTCGGCTATTCGGCCGGTCAGGGCGCCCTTTATGTCTATGATCAGGCTGTGGCCCGTGTTGTCCTGAAGGAGGTCAACATACCGCTGCCCTGGTTGCGCGAGGAATTCTTTATGGGCTACTGCCACAATCACGGCTGCGTACCTGTTCGCGTTCTTGAACGGGTCGGGTGTTGCAGTGAAGCCTAGGCGCTTGATGGCGATGGCTTCCACCAAGGGGTCGTACACCTCGACATGGACGCCATAGGATGAAAGCGTATTAATAAGGTCCAAAACCTTGCTATTTCTAATATCCCGCACACCTTCTTTGAAGGTGATACCCAGCACCAGTGCCTTAGCGTTGCGTACCGCCGCGCCCGTCTGGATCAAAAGCTTAACGGTCTGGTCGGCGACGTATTTCCCCATGGAATCGTTGACTCGCCGCCCTGCAAGAATCACTTGAGGGTGGAACCCTATCTCTTCTGCTTTATGGGTAAGATAATAGGGGTCGACAGGGATGCAGTGCCCGCCCACGAGACCAGGCCAGAATGGAAGGAAGTTCCACTTCGTACCTGCGGCTTCAAGTACGTCCTTTGTGCTAAGGCCAATCTGGTGGAAGAGCATCGAGAGTTCATTCACCAAGGCGATGTTGAGGTCGCGTTGGATGTTCTCGATTACCTTGGCGGCTTCCGCAGTTCGGATAGTTGGGGCGCGATGCACCCCCGCCTTCGCCACTACGGAATAAAGCGCAGCTATCCGCTCTAGAGTCTCGCGATCCTCTCCTGAAACGATCTTTACCACCTTGTCGAGCGTATGCTCCGTATCGCCGGGGTTGATGCGCTCTGGGGAATAGCCGATCTTGAACGCCTTCCCGCGCAGGAGCTGAGACTCTTCCTCAAGGATTGGGAGGCAGATCTCCTCAGTGCAGCCGGGATAAACTGTGGACTCGTAGATGACCAGTGGAGGTGTGTTATTGCCTTCGTTGCCATCTCTCCGGGAGCGTAACGCTCGCCCTACGAGTCGACTGGCATGGATCAGTGGTGTTAGGTCCGGGCGATTTGCTTTATCAACGGGCGTTGGAACTGCAACGATAAAAGCGTTTGCATCTGCCAAGTCTTCAGGGTTTGCGGAGAAGCGAAGGAAAGGTATGGCGAGATCTACCTTCGAGACTTCTCCGTTGAGGTCTTCGCCGCGGGTTAGTGATTCGATTCTCTTTGGGTTGATGTCAAAGCCTAGTGTCGAGACTGAGCGTCCGAAGTGGATGGCTAAAGGTAGGCCGACGTAGCCCAGTCCAACAACGGCGACCTTTGTGCTTGGCGATGTGCTCATAAGCCGCTAGGAAGCCTTCGTCATTGAAGCGGCTTTGAAGTAGGGGATAGTGCTCTTGATCCCCTCCCGGAGAGGGACTCGAGGCTCCCAGCTTAGTGACGCTCTGGCTCGAGATATATCCGGCCGTCGTTTCTTTGGGTCGTCTTCCGGCAATGGCTCGTGGATGATAGGGCTCTTGCTTCCGGTAGCCTTAAGTACCAATCTAGCTAGATCCAGCATCGTTAACTCATTCGGGTTGCCGATATTGATCACCAACCCCACGCCTTGCACATCTTTCGGGAAGGTCTTAGTGCCGAGAAGAAAAAGAGCCTCCACTGTGTCGTCTACATAGCAAAGTGACCGAGTCTGAGTGCCGTCTCCATAAACGGTAAGCGGCCTCTCTTGCAGTGCCTGTGTCACAAACGCCGGTATGACCCGCCCGTCTCCAATGCGCATCCGTGGGCCATAGGTATTGAAGATGCGGGCGATACGGATTGAAACTCCGTATTGTCGGTGGTATGCCATCGCGATGGCCTCACCAAACCGCTTCGATTCATCGTACATACTGCGCGGCCCGTTTGGATTGACGTTGCCCCAGTAATCTTCCCGCTGTGGATGGACCAAGGGGTCACCGTAGACCTCAGAGGAAGATGTGAAAAGGAAGGTGGCACCGGAGTTGCGGGCTAATTCAAGGGTGTGTGTGGAGCCGATGGAACCGGCCTCGAGCGTTTCCAATGGATGGCGGACATAATCCTTGGGGCTCGCGAGGCTTGCAAGATGGAAGATATGATCAAGGCGGCCTGGCACGTGAAGCGGCTTTCGAATGTCCGATTCCAGTAGCGTAAAGCGCTTCTGCCCCGCGAGGTGCTGAACATTGGCGGATCGCCCAGTGATAAAATTGTCAACGCAGACAACGTCATGCCCGGCCGCCACGAGCCGTTCACAGAGATGGGAACCGATAAATCCTGCGCCGCCGGTGACTAGAGATCGAGGCATCAGGGGCGCCCTATGCCGTAGTATGTGAAGCCCATCTGCCTCAGCTTTGTGCCGTCGTAAATGTTCCTGCCGTCGAAAATAATAGGTGACTGCATCGTCTTTTTGACACGTGCAAAGTCGGGATTCCGAAACTCATTCCACTCAGTGATAAGAGCGATAGCTTGGGCACCTGCGGCAGCATCGTAGGCGTCATGCGAGAACCTGATGCCGCTTGGGTAGGCCTTCGCTACGAGGCCCATCGCCTGCGGGTCATGTGCGCTGATTTGCGCTCCAGCACTGAGCAACCGCTGGATGAGCCGGATAGACGGAGCCTCTCGCAGATCGTCGGTCCTCGGTTTGAAGGAGAGCCCCCAAAGTGCGATTTTCACTCCTGCCAGCGAGCCGAAATGCTGCTCGATTTTTTTGAAGAATCGGTCAGCTTGACTATGATTAACATAATCAACGGCCTCACAGAGACGAAGCGTATAGCCATTTTGGCGTCCCATCTGGGCTAGTGCTTTCACGTCCTTAGGCAAACAGCTTCCGCCGTAGCCTACCCCAGGGAATATGAATGAGCTACCTATCCGTTTGTCTGCGCCGAGTCCTTTTCGCACAATTTCAACGTCGGCTCCGACAAGTTCGCAAAGGTTGGCAATTTCATTCATGAAGGAGATCCGTGCCGCGAGCATGGCGTTTGTGGCGTACTTTGTCATTTCTGAGCTGCGTGTATCGGTGAGAAGGACCGGACTTCCGGTTCGGACGAAGGGGGCGTAGAGCTCGCGCATCGTCTCCGCAGCCTTCGCGCTTGTGGTCCCAATAACGATGTGGTCCGGCTTGAGGAAATCATGCACCGCATCGCCTTGCTTTAGGAATTCGGGGTTGGAAACCATATCGAACGGCTGCGTTGTGAAAAGGGCGATCTTCTTTGCCAGGGCATCAGTTGTTCCTACCGGCACGGTGCTTTTCGTGACGATGACCTTGTACCCGTTCATCGCCCTGGCAATATCCTTGGCGACCGATTCCACAGCTGTAAGGTCAGCCGCGCCCTCCTGTCCTGGCGGGGTCCCTACACAGATGAAGATGATTAATGCCTTGGCCACTGCTTCGGCAAGATCTGTGCTAAAGCAAAGAGACCCGCTCGCCGAATGTCGGTGGACGAGCTCCTCCAGGCCCGGCTCATAGAAAGGGACAGCGCCCTTCTGTAGTTGGGTGATCTTTTCAGGGTTGTTGTCAACACAGACTACCTGGTTCCCCGTTTCTGCGAGGCATGTCCCAGTAACGAGCCCGACGTACCCCGTGCCGATGATTGCGATATTCAATGACGCTCCTGTGCGCTGTGTGGGAACTTCCTCCCAGCAAATCTGCCGGGAGCTGTGGATTTTCCAAATAGTTGCCCTGCCCAAGACCCCCTGGATCCTGAGCGAACTGGCTCTTTTGACGAACTGCCCCGGAGCAGCGGCTACGACGCAGGCAATTCGTTTTTTCTGCAGCTAAGAGACGGCAAAGCCGGGCGTGTGTTTCTCAAGTGCGCTCGGCGTCTGGATCCAACGTCCTCCGCCCCTCGTGCGCCTTGGCGGGCGTGTCACAAATGGGCCAAGCGGCGTGGTGGAGACTTTTGAGTCCGGGATGATGTCCTGTTGTCTTACCTGAGCTCGCACAAGGGAACCAAGGAACTGAAGCAGGACCCATACGCGCTCGTCGGGCGTTTGCGGGGTGTTAAGTACTTCGCCCAGGTTCTCCAGTTTCCCGATCTTTACCCGAACACGGTCGCCCAACTGGGGAGCATGCCACAGGCCCCCCTGTTGCTCAAGGCGATGGACGCGTCCGCGGAGGTCACCGATTAATGAATCAGGGACAGGAGGGGAAACGCTTTCGAACTGCACAAAGCCTAGGAAGTCTGAGAACTGACCTAGAGGAGCCCACTTGAGTTCGCCGAGGTTGCATCGGAGGAAAAGATATCCGGGGAACAGAGGACGCTCCTTGCGCTCACCGTTCGACATCGCTGTCCGGGCAACAGGGAGAAAAACTTCAAAACCAAGCCGAAGGAGACGATTTCGGGTCGTGTACTCCTTCTGCGGCTTGCTTCGAATCACATACCACTGAAGACTCACTGGCATCCTCCGTGAGGTTCAGGGCGAATTGCCTGTTGGTCTAAGTGGACGTTCAAAAGGGGGCTTCCTCTTGCCGGTAAGGGCGATTCATGTTGGTCTGAAATCCTGCAAAGCCCAGAGCTAGGATGACCAAATCGCTTAGTCTACTCCCCTAACACAGATATGGGTCACTCTACTGCTGCCGGACACAGGAAGTAGAGCCCCCTCAGCTTTCGGTGTCCAGAAAGAAATCGTACCTCCTGAGGAGGGCAATAAACAAGATGTGGAACCCCGACTGCTCCAGATTTGGAGTTAATAACTGAGGGAGCTATCAGATTTGCGTACATTTTACATAATCCAACAGAAGAAAGCAAGAACTACTGGCTTGTAAGCTACTGGGCTGGTTCACTCATCCACAAAGGGTGGGAAGCGACTTGTCCCCGCGACCACCTGCTTGGTCCGCTTGAAGCCTCAAAAAGACCTGCCTCCTAAGTGCAGGGTAAACAAGGGGACTTAGGGGGAAAGCGCTGGAGCGGCGGACGGGATTTGACCTGCGACCACCTGCTTGGCCCGCCAGAGGCCCCAAAAGAGACCTGCCTTCCAAGCAACGAGCAAGCTAGCGAAGGAGTGGAAAAACGCTGGAGCGGCGGACGGGATTTGTCCCTGCGACAACCTGCTTGGTCCGCTTGAAGCCTCAAAAAGACCTGCCTCCTAAGTGCAGGGTAAACAAGGGGACTTCGGGGGAAAACGCTGGAGCGGCGGACGGGATTTGAACCCGCGACAACCTGCTTGGAAGGCAGGAACTCTACCAGACTGAGTTACCGCCGCACCGTCACCGATTGTACCACGGGCTTTTTGCTAACCCCGGAGCGTCGCCCCAAATTCCTTTGCGAGGCGCGACAGCAGGCGTTCCTGTAGTCCATCCGCCTCTTCCGTCGTGAGTGTCTTGGACGGTGACTGGAAGACCACCCGGTAAGCCAACGACTTCTTGTCCGGGGCGATATTCTTGCCCGTGTAAACATCAAACGGTGTTACCCCCGCCACCATCTCCCCGGACCGGATCAGCGCCGCCACCTGCTCCGCCGGCAGCGCCCTGTCTACCACGATAGCCAGGTCCCGCAGGACGCTGGGGAAGCGCCCGACCGCCTGGTAGCGTCGCTCATCCTTCGGCATCGCTTCAAGCAGCGCTTGAAGATCAATCTCGAAATAGGCCGCAGATCTTTCTAAAAGGTCGAAGGCGCGCGCGAATTTAGGATGCACTTCGCCAACGACACCCACCTGCGTCTTCCCGAGGGTAATCGCCGCCGTCTTCCCAGGGTGCAGGACGGCGTCCTTTGTGGGATCGAAGGTTCCCTTCAGGAGTAACTCAGCCAGGAGGCTTTCGATCAGCCCCTTCGCGTCGAAGAAGTCCAGGCTCTCCTCTGTTCGCCTCCAGTGCAGGTCATCCCGCGGCCCGGAGAGGAGCACCCCAAGGATTTCCCGCTCGTCCGGAAGCTCTTCCGAGCGTGGGATGTAGATGCGCCCCAGCTCGAAGAGACGCACACCGTTCTCCTGGTTCCTCTGGTTGATCGCCAGTGTCTTCAGCAGCCCGTGGCGCAGGTTCAGGCGCAGCTCCTCCTGGTCACTCGCCAGGGGATTCAGGATGCGCAGGCCGTTGCCGCCCCCGGAGAGCGCTTGCCCGGCCTGGTTCGTCAGCGAATAGGTGATGACCTCTTGCAGTCCCGCTCCCGCCAGCAAATCGCGCAGGCTCTCCTTGAGCGCCAGGAGCGGCGATGGCTCGAAGGCTGGCACAGCCCCTGAGAGCTTTGCCGTCGGGATCGAGTCGAAGCCTTTGATGCGCACATACTCCTCTACCAGGTCGTCCTCGATATTCAAGTCCATCCGCCAGTAGGGTGGTGTGACCTCCAACGCGTCGTCGCTTGCGTGATGGATATCACAGCCGAGCGACCTCAGCACCGGCGTCAGGTCGCTTGAAGTGAGTCGGACGCCCAGCAGCGCACTCGCCCGATGGCCCGTCACCCGCACCCTCCGCTGCGGCGCCTTTCCTGGGTAGACATCCACAAGCCCCTGCGCCGCCGTCCCGCCGCACAGCTCCACAAAGAGCTGCATCGCCCGGCGCGCCGCGTAGATGGGCAGCTCCGCCGAAAGGCCCTTTTCGAAGCGCGACGATGCCTCGCTCCGCAGGCCGATATCTCTGGACGTTCGACGGATGTTGATATTGTTGAAGGCCGCCGATTCCAGCAGCACGTTCGTCGTGCGCTCGCTCACTTCGCTGCGCGCGCCGCCCATCACGCCCGCCAGCGCCACCGGCCGCGCCGCGTCCGCGATGAGGAGTATGCTGGGCGTCAGCTTCCGCTCCTGGCCGTCTATCGTGGTGATGGTCTCGCCCGCCTTCGCCCGTCGCACCACGATCCGGTGCTCTGTCAGCAGGTCGTAGTCAAAGGCGTGGAGCGGCTGGCCGAACTCGAGCATGACGTAGTTCGTGATATCCACGATATTGTTGATGGGACGCATCCCGGCCGCCGTCAGGCGGTCCTGCATCCACTTCGGCGAGGGGCCGATCTTGACGCCGGTGGCCAAGCCCGCGATATAGCGCGGGCAGAGGTCGGCATCGAGGATTTCGACCCGTGTCTTCTTCTGGATCGCCTCGCCCGTCTCCGGGTAGCGCAGCGTCGGCTCCCGCACCTTGCCGCCCGTCAGCGCCGCCACTTCGTGCGCCAGCCCCAGCATGGAGAGGCAGTCCGGCCGGTTGGCAGTCACCGCGAAGTCAATGACGGCATCGCCCAGGACGGCGTCCAGCGGTGTTCCGATAGCCGCCTCCGATGGCAGCACCAGGATGCCTTCATGCTCCTGCGAAAGGCCAAGCTCTTTTTCGGAGCAGACCATCCCCTGCGATTCAACGCCCCGGATCTTTGCGGGCTTCAGCACGGCAGGCTTGCCCGTGTGCCCGTCAATGAGTTTCGCCCCTGCTCGCGCAAAGGCAATCTTCTGCCCCGCTGCCACGTTCGGCGCGCCGCAGACCACCGTCATCTCCCCTGCGCCGTAGTCCACCGTCGCCAGGCGCAGGCGGTCGGCGTTCGGGTGCGGGTTGACCGCCTTCACCAGGCCGACGACGACGCCATCCCAGCCGCCGCGCACTTCGATCTTGTCCGCCTCAACGCCGGCAAGCGTCATCCGGTGGCCCAGCGTGTGCGGGTCAAGCTCAAACGGAACGTACCACTTCAGCCAGGAGAGGGGAGCTTTCATGGCTTAGAACTGCTTCAGGAATCTTAGGTCGTTCGTATAGAAATGCCGGATATCGTCTATCCCGTACTTCAGCATCGCGATGCGCTCCACGCCCATACCAAAAGCGAAACCGGAATAGACTTGAGGGTCACACCCCATATTCTTCAACACAACCGGATGCACCATCCCCGCGCCCAGGATTTCCAGCCAGCGCCCCTGCCAGTCAATCGCCATCTCCGCGCCGGGCTCCACGAAGGGGAAGTAGTCGCAGCGGAAGCGCACCTTCCGCTCGATGCCGAAGAGCCGCTTCGCGAACTCTTCGAGCGTCCCCTTCAACTGCGCGAAGCTTACGCCCTTGTCCACCACCAACCCTTCGATTTGGTGAAAGTGCCACTCGTGGGTCGCATCTGTCGCCTCATAGCGATAGACCTTGCCGGGGACCACGACGCGGACCGGCGGCTTGTGCCTCTCCATGTAGCGTATCTGCATGGGCGAGGTATGCGTGCGCAGAAGCAGCGGACGTTCGCCGTCCTTGTTCTTCTGGTCTATCCACATCGTGTCCCACATATCCCGAGCCGGGTGGCCCTTCGGGATGTTCAGCGTCTCGAAGTTGTAGTAGTCCCACTCCACTTCCGGCCCTTCCACGACCTGGAAGCCCATCGCGGTGAAAGCGCCTGTGATTTCCCGGATCACTTGCGTGATTGGGTGCAGCCGTCCTATCTGGACGGGCCTCCCCGGCAGGGTCACATCAATCGCCTCGCTGGCTGCTATCGCCTCAGCCGACCCTGCTTGCAGGGCGGCCTCCCGCTCGGCGAAGCGCTGCTCCAGGAGCGCCTTCAGCTCGTTCGATTGCGCTCCAGCCGCCCGGCGATCCTCCGGCGAAAGCGCCCCAAGGCCCCGAAGGACCTGGGTCATCTGCCCCTTGCGCCCAAGGTAAGCGATGCGCCACTCCTCAAGCTCCTTGGCGTTGGAGACCTTTTCCAAGGCGGCAAGGGCTTCGGCGCGCAGATGGGTAAGTTGTTCCTGCATGGAGAGGGGAGCCTCGATAAATCTGGTGAACAGGATACAGAAGGCCAAAGAGAGGCGTCAAATGGCATAACGTGCGTACCCGCTGTTCCCGGTGGCAAATCCACCAAGTGATATCGGCATCCTTCAGTCTCTTCAGTGGATGACCGCTTTCCCTTCCCGTTCCTCCTTTGGTGGCGCAACCGCCCATACTTTGGTAGGATTGGGCCGCTTTCCCGATTCAGGAGGCCACTATGGCAGGACCGCTGACCGGCTACACCGTTCTCGATCTCACCTGGGGCATCCCCGGCCCCCTTGCCGCCATGCTCATGGCCGATTACGGGGCCGAGGTCATACGTATCGTCCCGCCCGGCGGCGATGTCGTCACCCACCCCGGCTATCGCGTCTGGAATCGAGGCAAAAAGAGCGTGACCCTCGACCTCAAGAAGCCCGAAGGGAAGCACGTTCTCGAGAAGCTGCTGGCCAAGGCCGATGTCCTTGTCGAAAGCTTCTCCCCCGGCGTCGCCGATGCGCTCGGGATCGGCTACGAGGCCGTTCACAAGAAGTTCCCCCGTCTGGTCTATACCTCCATCTCCGCCTATGGCCAGAAGGGCAGCGACCGTGACCGCCCCGGGTATGACGGCCTCGTCCAGGCCCGCGTCGGTATCCACGGCCAGCAGACAGGCCACCGCAAGGGGCCCATCTACGCCGGCCTCGCCATGCCCAGCTATTCCACCGCCTTTAACGTCGTCATCGGCGCGCTCACCGCCCTCTACGTCCGCGATACCAAGACCGGCAATGGCCAGCATGTGGACACCTCCCTCCGCGATGGCGCCCTCGCCATGCTCAATATGAACTGGTGGCGCACGGAGCGCGGCGCGGACAAGTTCAACATCACCCCCTGGCAGAAGCGCCTCCTCGTCGAGCTCTTCGAATGCGCCAAAGGAGAATGGCTCCAGCTTCACACCGGCGCGCAGGGCGCCTTCGACCGGATGATGGAGCATATCGGCTTTAAGGAGTATGTGGGCGTTCCCATGACCGGCGAAAGCTGGCCCGAGATGGAGAAACGCACCAAGCGGTGGTTCCTGGAGCACTCCCGGGATGAGGGCCTCGCCATGCTGAAGCGCGCAGATGTTCCCTCTCTGCCGGTCCTGCCCCCTGGCGGCGCCCTTCATGACGCCCAGGCCTACGCCATGAAGTTCGTCGAAACCGTTGACGACCCGGAGATCGGCCCCATCGAAGAGATCGGCCTCAGCCTCCGTTTCGAAAAGGCTCCCACCGCCATCCGTGGCTCCGCTCCCAAGAAGGGCCAGCACACGGAAGAGCTGCTTTCCGCCGCAGGCTACACCAAGAACGATATCGCGAAGCTGCGCGCCGCCGCCGTCATCTAAGGAGGACGCCATGTACGCGCTCCAAGGCATCAAGATCGTAGACTTCGGTATCTTCTTCGCAGGCCCTTATGCCGCGAAGCTCCTTGCCGATCTCGGCGCAGACGTCATCAAGGTGGAAGCCGTCACCGGCGACCCTATGCGCCGCAGCATGGGCCCCTTCATCGGCTGCCAGCGCAACAAACGCTCTCTCGCCGTGGACCTCAAGAACCCGGATGGCCAGGCCATCGTCCACAAGCTCTTCAAGCAGACGGACATCGTCTGCCACAACATGCGCCCGGGCGTCGCCGAGCGCCTGGGCATCGGCTACGAAGACGTGAAAAAGTTCAACCCCGGCGTCATCTACATGCACTCGCCCTCCTTCGGCACGATTGGCCCGCGCAAGGACCAGCCCGGCTTCGAGCCCCTCGTCGGCGCGATGGTCGGGATGGCCATCATGAGCGCGGGCAAGGGCAATAACCCCGTGAACAGCGTCGCCAACATGGACTACGGCAACGGCCAGCTCGGCGCCATTGGCCTCCTCATGGCCCTTATCCATAGGGCTAAGACCGGCCAGGGCCAGAAGATCGAATGTCCGCAGATGGTCTCCGGCATGATTACCACGTCGGAGCTCCATTGGAAAAAGGACGGCACCCTCTCCGAGTGGTTCCAGCTGGATCAAAAGCAGACCGGCTATGGCCCACTCTGCCGTATCTACCCGACGAAGAGCGAGGAATGGATATGTGTCGTGGTCGCAAAGGAGAAGGACTTCCAAGCGCTGTGCAAGACCGTCGGCGCGCCTGGACTATCCTCGGACCTTCGCTTCGCCACCAAAGAGGCCCGCAAGAAGAACGCCGACTCCCTCTCCGCCGAGTTGGAGAAACTCTTTCTGGCGCGCACCGCCGCCGAGTGGTTCAAGGCCCTTGATGCCGCAGGCGTCCCCTGTGAGATCTCCGAGATGAAAGGCCCCGATAAGCTCTTCGGCAACCCGGAGCACGTCCAGAGCGGTCTCGTCTCCGTCTACCCCCATTCCCAGTTCGGCACCATGCGAGAGGTGGGCCAGATCATCCGCCTCTCGGAGACGCCGGGCAACATCTGGGGGCCAGCGCCGCTGGCAGGCCAGCACACGCGGGACATCCTCGCGGAGCTGGGCTACACCACCTCACAGCAGGATGACCTGAAGACCCGCGGCATCGTCAACTGGCCCATCGAAGAGCGCGCGAAGGTCGGCGTCTAAGCTCACTGTGCGGAGGTCGGCGGGTGTATTGCCCTAAGTGCGGCGTCCAGCGGGCCGATGAGGCCGTTTATTGCACCCGGTGCGGCCAGCACTTCGCCTCTCCCGTTGAGATTGTGGTTCCACGGCCCGCGCCGGCGCCCTTGCCGTACGCAGATCCGGGCAGGCGGGTCGCCGCCTTTATCGTTGACTGGCTGATTGTTTTGACACCCGTCATAGCCCTTTCGATTGCGTATGCCGTCCTGAGCCCCGATGTGGCAGAGGCTGCAACCCTTGAGAACTTCGATATCGATTACTCCGAGAGCTATTCGGGCCTGGCCGCTTTCTTGCTTGTGCTGGGCTTTGCCGGCCCGTGGCTCTACTTCGCAGGCTTTGAGTCCTCAAAACGGAGGGCCACTCCAGGGAAGATGCTCCTGGGCCTTGTCGTCACCAATGAGGATGGCGGCCACATCGGCTTCGGTCGCGCCACGGCCCGCTACTTCGCGAAGGCGATTTCCGCTAGCCTTGTTTTGATAGGTTATCTGATGGCCTTCTGGTCAGACCGCCGTCAGGCGTTGCATGACGTGTTTGCCAGGACCCTGGTCTTAGAGGCATCTGCACACACCACCCCATTTAAGGAGCCGGCAAATGTTCTGCCCTAAATGTGGCACAGCGAACGAAGATACGGCGGCATTCTGCGGGAAGTGCGGCCACAATATCAGCGCCCCCGTTGCTGCCCAGCCGCAACCGCCTGTGGCAACGCCGCCTCGATCAAGTGCTCCCTCGCCCTTTCCATCCATCATGGACACCTCCTTGAGTTTGTGGCATCATGCCCCAATTCCGTGTCCAAGAAAATCCTAGGGCGGGGGACATCATCGTTGCCGCTACAGGCAATGATGTGGAAGACGATGGCGGATTCACGAAGCTGGATGCCGTCGCCCGGCTCATCGCCTTCTTCGGCGGCTGGCTCTACTATGCCCTCATGGAGAGCTCGCCGCGCAAGGCCACCCTCGGCAAGATGGCCCTCGGCATCGCGGTGACCGACTACGATGGAAAGCAAATCACTTTTGCAAAGGCGACAGGCCGCTATTTCGGCAAACTCATTTCTGTTGTCATCCTCCTCATCGGATACCTGATGGTCGCCTGGACGGAAAAGAAACAGGGCCTGCATGACATCATGGCAGGCACCCTCGTCGTCAACGAGAAAAAGTCGTAGTAGGCGTGGATGTTCTGCACCGCCTGCGGCACGCCTCATCCGGTCGGCGACCTCTTCTGCAGGCGCTGTGGCGCTGGGACTCACGCGGTCCGGTTGCTCCAGGAGAGCGAGTCCCCTCCGGCAGCAAGCCCTGATGTCAAGGCGCCCCTTGAGGGCTACGCCTTTGCCAATATCTGGCTTCGGTTCGCGGCGCTTCAGATTGATTTGATACTTGCCTTTGGCCTCCTTGCCCTCGTCCATCTTCTGTTTGGAGAATCCTTCGATCCCGAGTCTAGCGATCCGCTACCCACCGGGCCTGGCCAGTACGTAGTGTGGCTTGCCATCCTAGCGGTCTATTACCTGTGGATGGACGCCTCCCGGTGGCAGGGAACGCTGGGTAAGCAAGCCGTCGGACTTAGGGTCACTGATTTGAGTGGCCGGCGCGTCCCTCTGCGATCCTCGTTGCTGCGGCTGATAGTGCGGCCCCTGGCAATTGCCGCCGTCGGCGTAGGCTTCCTTATTCTTCAGGCCTACCCGAAAAAGCAGACCTGGTACGACCGCATCGCCGGACACGTGGTGCTCGTTCGCGAGGAAAAGAAAACGATAATGACAACTCCAGAGACAGTCGGTTGAATATTGATAACGGAAACGGTAGAGGGATAACGTCTAAATCCTCCGGAGATTATGCATTTTTTGGAGACGCTAGCAGTAGCGGAAATGCGTTCAATTTTCAAAGCACAAATGAACTTACAGGTTTTATCAAACGTGTTGGCAATTATGGAATAGTGCTAGAGATTTCCGTATTCGGTAGTGAAACACTACAAATAGAAACAACATCGGGAAGAACCACTATCAAAACAACTAGGACTACCGATCTCGACATAAAGGCAGACAACATTACGTTAGACACCCCTAGCAACGTTGTTCTAAAAACCCCTACTGGAACGGTTGTAGTAGATGGTAGCGGAGGTTTAAAATCACAGGCGATACAACACTGATTCACACAGGTACTACCCTGGCTGATGGTAGTGGCGCGTCAACAGGCACACTAACAAACGGCCCAAGTGCAGGTAATCCGACAAAATGGATCGCCATAGATGACAACAGCACAACTAGATACATCCCGGCATGGTAGAAAATGAAACGTAGCGCTTTTCTAAAGCGCGGCGCGGTAGGTTTGGTAGGCAGTTTTGTCCTATCAAAGCCGGTATTAGGCGTTGAAGAAGTTTTTACCACGTCTAATAGCCGCTACGCTACTCTACGTCAAACGCTACGGAAGCGCGATCCTGATCACGCCATATTCAGACCTGAATCTTGGGTGTATCTTGATCCTGGTTTAGCTTGGGAAACGGAAGATGGTTTGTATACACCATCTGTAGCTAGAGAAAGCCGCCAAACTGTTCATGCCACGGAAACGTGCGGACGGAAAAAATCTCGCTATATCAGAACGTCCGAAGATACCGGGCTAGGATTTCACAATTTCCAGATGAATTGGTCTAAACTGATTGTGATCAACTTTCGGGTTAGCCTGCATATACAAAGTTACTTCAATGCTAGACTTACCCTAGGAAAATCGAATCTGGTAGGTTTCGGCCCCATCCCTCCGAATATGCAAGGGATAGGGTTCTTGTTGAAGCAAGGCGGAACGCTACCACATACCTGTTACGGGTTAGCACATGCTGGCGGATCGTTAGTGAATGGATTGGAGTCTGTGTTAGTTGCTATACCGCCGCCCTCTGGTGTGAATTACTACTCTAGCAACTATACACTAACGGCTGTAAGTTTCGGTGATGGGGCTACAGAATTTCTTGTCAACGGAATTAGTGTTGCGTATGTGGCAACAGGCGGCCCTTCCGGGTATCTTCCGAATCCACTCTATCTAGGCTGTGGGGTGCGTATTGAAATCGAGAACGATGATGGATGGGACGATCCCGGCTTTGTCAATAAAAGTGAGATCGCATTTCATGGCGCATCAGTTTACGTGAACGAATAGAAATGTTTGATCTTAGAGACTACCAGATGTATTGGATAGGTAGGCACATCGCTAATGTAGTGTTCATGATCTGCCTGGTATATCTGGCAATCTCTAAGTTATCGAATTGGAAACGCAAGCGATGAAATTTCTTTTGTACGGAACGAATGTTGCCTGCTGGCTCTCCCCCATCACGAGCAGTGACCGCGGACCCAGCCCCTCCCCCTACTTCGTAGCCCTGCGCCACTGCGGCAGCGTGATCTCCGGTGAGATGTCGTCGAAGACGACCTCCACCGGCGTCCCGATCTTGATCTGGTTTACAGGCGTATCCAGCAGGTTCCCCAGCATACGCACCTTTCCGCCGTCCGCCAGCTCCACCAGGATCACGCCGTACGGCACCCGTTGCGCGAAGCCCGGGTTCGGCGGATGGTACGCGATCGTGTAGCTGTAGATGAGGCCCTTCCCGCTCACCGGAACCCATTCGGATTCAAAGGAGCGGCAGACGTAGCAGATGGGGCTTGGGGGATGGCGGAACGTCTTGCATGCGCTGCACCGCTGCACCGTCAGCTCGTGGCGCTTCACGCGCTGCCACCACTCGCCGGAGATCCAGTCCTTCAGGTCGGGGATCGGCGCCTCTGGAAGGTACGGCATCGCTATCTCCTGATAAGCAGGTCGCTGCACGGGGCCACGCCCGGCCCGCCGGCGACGAGACAGATTTCAGCGTCCTTCACTTGGTTCACAGACGTGCCGCGCATCTGCCGCACGCCCTCGATCACCAGCTCGAACCCGTGGATGTACGCCTCCGCTAGGTTCCCGCCGCTCGTGTTGATCGGCAGCTCCCCGCCGATCTCGATGCGCCCTCCCTCCACGAAGGGCCCTCCCTCGCCACGCTTGCAGAAGCCGTGGTCTTCGATGGACATGATGACCATGCCGGTGAAGTTCTCGTAGATCTGCGCCACGTCCACATCCTTCGGCGTGATGCCCGCCCGCGCGTACAGGTCCTTCGCCACTGCGCCGAAGTTCGCCGTGGTGTACTGCAGCTTGTTGTGTCCGCTCACGCCCTCGCGGTAGCCGGACCCCTGCGAGGCCGACATGATGTAGACGGGCTTCTGCTTCAGGTGCTTCGCCCGCGCCGCCGTCGTCAGCACCACTGCGCATGCGCCGTCGTTTTCCTGACAGCAATCGTAGAGGTGGAACGGGTCTGCGATCATCCGCGAGGCTTGATGATCAGACAGCGTGATGGGGCGGCCGCGCATCACGGCGCGGGGGTTGTTCTGCGCATGCTTGTAGCTCGCGACGGCCACCGCCCCCATCTGGAGGCTCGTCGTTCCGTATTCGTGCATATGGCGTCTTGCCTGGAGCGCGAAGGTCATCGCCGGCGTCAGCAGGCCGAAGCAGTTCGAAAAGGCGCTGTTGCCGCTGGCCACGCTGGGCCCCTTCGCCATCCCGAACCGGTAGAACTGCCCCTGCGCCAGCGATCGGTATGCCACCACATAGTTCGCTACACCCGTCGCCACGGCCAGCATCGCGTCCATCACGCCTCCCGCCGAGCCGCCTCCTCCGCCGCCCCAGTGGAGCGTGTTCCACCGCAGCTGCTTGATGCCCAAGGCGTTCGCCAGCGTGATCGGCTCCTGGCGTTCGCTCGCATACGAGCAGAAGCCGTCCACTTCGCTCATATCAATGCCCGCGTCGTTCACCGCCTTGACGATGGCTTCGAGCGTCAGGGCGAGCTCGCTCTTCGTCGCCTTGCCCCACCGCGTGTACTCCGTCTCGCCGATGCCGACTATGGCGACCTTGTCCTTCAGCTCCCAAGCTGGCATAGGGCAACCTCTTCTCCAGGGATGGCCTTTCGTGCGCGCAACGATAGCCCCTGCGCTTGCCTGCGTCAATCCGGCGTCAGCCGAGGCCGCTGCGCCCTACTTGTCCTTCTTTACCTTCACCTTGGTGTACAGCAGCACAAGGCCCAGGATAAGCGGGATAAGGACGAGCCAGAGGGGCGAGTCTCGCAGGTCTTCCCGCGAGGCGAGGATCAGGGCTAGGACGATGGTGAGGAGAAGCAGGACGAATCCGGGTCCGGAAAGGGCGCATCCGCAGCCCACGGCCTCAGGCTGACGCGGACTCGGCCTCGGGGGAGGTTTCTCTCCCTCTCTTTTGGGAGGCTGTTGCAACAGACGGCGCTCGGGAAGAGAGAAGGGGGAGGCGCTACTTCTTTTTCTTCGCTGCGGCCTTCTTGGGCGCCGCCGTCTTCGGCCTTTCGATCATGTCGTAGATGACCCAGCCCTCAACATTGCCATACTTGATCTTGGCGCGCTGGGGGATGGAGCCGAACATATCCAGCTGCTCCTCCACAACGGTGGCCGTGGCGGGCGCTGTGATCTTGTCCACCACCACCGCCCCTTCGATGGCGCTCTTCGGCGCGTCCCATACCCGTATCTCGCCGTTCCACTTCTGCAGGATGGCGCTGGTAATCTTGGCTTGATATGGGTCAACGGTCCGGGTCTTGAACATGGCGGCCTCCATCAGAAAGTCAGCGGTCGTCGCTCGTGAGCGACGGGCATTGTACTACGAACGCGCATTTGTATCTCGCTCTGCGAATCCCTTTACCCGATCCTGTCTGTGCAATCTGTGAAAATCCGTGGACAAATCTCCTACGAGCCCGGCGGCCTCTGTCTGAACTTGCTCGGGTCAACGGCTACCCGCGTATGTGTTCCTTCGCCTATCTTCACCTCGCCGCTATAGGCCTGGACCTGGAACGTGTAGCGGCGCCCGTCGCTGTTCACAAAGGTGGACTTCACACGTACCGGCTTGCCCACGGGGTGCGGCGCCAGGTGTTTCACATCCACGTGGTACCCCACCGAGGTGATGCTCCCCTCTAGCGATTGCTGAAGCACCTTCAGGCAGACGCCCTCCATCATCCCGATCATTGACGGGGTGGAGAGCATCTCCACCGGCCCCACATGCTTCACGCCCATCCCGGGCCGTGTCTCGATCGTCTCCTCCACGCTCATTCCCGGGTCTAGTGGCTTTGCCATGATTTCTCCTGAGATGCTGTTAGATCGCCTTCTGCACCGGCCGCTCCCCTATGTACTCCTCCCGTCGCAGTCCTTCGATCGTTTCGCGCCGCAAGTGTAGCAGTTCACGGAAGACGTAGTCATTATGCTCCGCTAGTCGAGGCGGGGGCCTCCGCGCTCCCGCGTGTCTGCCTGCTATCGTCCACGGCGAAGTCGGTATCGGGTACTCGCCATACCCTTTCAGCGTAACCCGCTGGAAGGCCCCCCGCTCTGCGTAGTGCGGGTCCCGCGCCACCTGGCTCTGGTCGTAGACCGCCCCGGCCGGAATTCCGGCTCGCTGGAGGCGGTGCATCAGCTCCATCTGCTCCTGCCCCTTCGTCCATTCCCCGATGCGCTCATGCAGCGCCTCCCGGTGCTTCACTCGCTCCGCCATGGTGGCGAAGCGCGCCTCCCGCGACCACGCCGGGTTGCCCATCGCATTGCACAGCGCCCGCCACTGCCCTTTGCTATACACCGTGATGGTGAGCCACCTGTCGTTCCCGGCGCATGGGTAACAGCCATAGGGCGCGAGCGACTCGTGGCCGTTGCCGTGGGCCGTTCGCACCTGCCCGTTCAGGGCATAGTCCATCAGCGAGACGTGGATCTGGTGGATAGAGGCCTCCACTCCGGACGTCTCTATCACCTGTCCCCTTCCCGTCCTATTGCGGTGGAAGAGCGCCATCTGCACTGCCATTGCATTGTTCATCCCTGTTACTACGTCCGTATGGATGCTGAACGTGGCCGTGTCCGGCGTTTGGCCGGGGTAGTGCCTCAGCCATGTGAACCCCGCGATCCCGTCCATCGCGCCGCCCATCGTCACCCGTCGCGCGTACGGCCCGGAGGCTCCGTAGCCTGAGCTGATGAGCATGATAAGGTCGGGGCGTATCTTCGCCAGGTCGCCATAGCCGATCCCCATCTTCTCCGGCACCCCTGTCACCATGTTCGTCACCACCACATCGCTGACGGCGACGAGCTCCTTGAACAGCGCCACGCCCCGCGTTCGGGAGAGGTCAATCGTGGCGTCCAGCTTATTGCGGTTCGCCTGGATGTAGGCCGCCGCAACGTCATACGGCCGCTCCCCCGGCGATTTGTTCGGGTAGCCCGGCAGCGCCCGCGATTCGTTCACCTGTCCCCGCGCATGATCGTACCGCTGGATCGCCTCGATCTTGATGACCTCCGCGCCCAGGTCGCCGAGCCACATCGCCGTCATCGGCCCGGCCCACCCTTCGGCCAGCTCCAGGACGCGAATGCCCTCTAGTGGAAGTGGGGCAGCCATCTACACCACTCCCTTCTTCTTGAGTGTTGCGAGCGCTCGCTTGGGTAGCCCTAGCATCCCGCAAAAGACCTTGGCGTTATGCTGGCCCAGCCTTGGCGCGGGCTGCGGCGGAGGATTCGGCGTCCCGTGCAGGCGGAAGGGCCGTGTTGGGTAGCGGATCGGCCCCGTGTGCGAGTGCCTGATCGTTGCGAAGAAGCCTCGCGCATTGAAGTGCGGGTCGTTGTAGATATCTTCCGATGAATAGACCGGCGCGATGGGGAACCGCGCCTCCCCTGCGGCGTCGAAGATTTCCTTGCGCGTATGCTCCATCAGCCATGTGTACCAGATAGCGTCGAAGTCGTCCCCATGCTCCATGATCGCCTGCGAGTCCTTGAAGCGAGGGTCCTTGGAAAGCTCCGGCTTTCCCATCATCTGGAAAACCCGCGGCCACCAGCTCTCGCCCCGCCCCACGCCCTGGATCGCCACATAGCCGTCCTTGCACGGGTAGCTTCCGATGAGGAACTGCGGCCTTATCGCCGTTCCCAGCCGCTGGGCCACCTCGCCGCTATAGAAGTGGGACATCATCTGCGTCTCCGTCGTCGCCAGGAAACTCTCGGCGATGGAGAGGTCCACAGAGACGCCCTTGCCGGTGCGCTGGGAGGTGATCGCCGCCGCCATCGCCGCGTTCCCCACTGCAAGCCCCGTGATAGCCAGCGTCGAGTTCTCCGCGAACTTCTGCGGCTCCTTCCCCGGCGCGCCCAGCGCGAACATCGGCCCCGTCAGGCCGAAGGCCGCAAGCTCCGTCAGGCGGTACTCGCGATACGGCCCCGTCTGCCCAAAATCGCTCAGGGAGATTATGCCCAGCCGCGGGTTCTCTTGCAGCAGTTCACGGTGGCTGAGCCCCAACCGCTCCATCGTTCCTGGGCGGTAGCTCTCCACCACCAGGTCCGCCTTCCGCGCCAGCCGCTTGAACAGCGCGCGTCCCTCCGCCGACTTCAGATCAAGGGTGATCCCGAGCTTGTTGGTGTTGAGATAGAGGAAGAGGCCGCTTCCTTCAGGGTGGGGCCTATCCTTGTAGAACGGCGGGGCACGCCGCGCCGGGTCGCCCGAAGGCTTCTCGATTTTGATGACCTTCGCGCCGCAATCCGCCAGGTGCTTCGTGCCGAAGGGCCCGGCGATGGCTTGCGTCAGGTCCAGCACCGTCAGGCCGTCCAGCGCGCCGCTCATCTATGGGGCATCTCCGGAGGTGGCGCGGCCGTGGGCCGTGCGCCAAGCCGGAGGAATCTAGCACGCGCCGGGATAACGAGTCAACCGGAGATGGAGCGCTAATCGTTCAGCAGCGAAGGCTGCAGCGTGTCCGGCCCGTTCTTGTGCGGGTAGGGGATCTTCAGATACTCGTAGGCCCGCTTCGTTGCCACGCGCCCGCGCGGTGTGCGGCCAAGGAAGCCCAGCTGCATCAGGAACGGCTCGTAGACGTCCATGATCGTGTCCGCCTCTTCCGCGATGGACGTCGCGATCGTCTCCAGCCCCACCGGCCCGCCGCCGAACTTCTCGATGACCGCCTGCAGCACCTGGTGGTCCATCTTGTCCAGGCCCAGCTCGTCCACTTCCAGCCGCGAAAGGGCGTCCACCGCCACCGCCTGCGTCACTCGACCCTTCGTCACCACCTCGCCGAAGTCCCGCACCCGCTTCAGCAAGCGGTTCGCCACCCGCGGCGTCCCCCGCGAGCGCTTGGCGATTTCCGTGACCGCCTGCCTGTCTATCGGGATGCTCAACAGCTTGGAAGAGCGGTCCAGGATCGCCTCCAGGTCGCCTGGTGTGTAGAAGTCGAGGCGGTAGACCGAGCCGAATCGGTCGCGGAGCGGTGCGCTCATCATCGCGTAGCGCGTCGTCGCGCCGATGAGCGTGAAGCGCGGGATTTTCAGCCGGATGCTCCGCGCTGTCGGCCCTTTGCCGATCACGATGTCCAGCGCGAAGTCCTCCATCGCCGGGTACAGCACCTCTTCGATGCCTCGCCCCAAACGGTGGATCTCGTCAATGAACAGGATGTCTCGCGCCTTCAGGTTCGTGAGGATCGCCGCCATGTCCCCGGGACGCTCGATGGCCGGGCCGGACGTGATGCGGATGTTGACGCCCATCTCCGCCGCCACGATATTCGCCAGCGTCGTCTTCCCCAGCCCCGGCGGCCCGTACAGCAGGATGTGGTCCAGTGCCTCATCCCGCTTCTTCGCCGCGTCTATGGCGATCTTGAGATTCTCCTTGGTCTTCCCCTGGCCCACGTACTCATCGAGCTTGCGCGGGCGCAGGCTCGTCTCCAGCGCTGTCTCGTCCTGTTTTCCCTTTGCCGAAGTGATGCGTTCAGCCACAGTAGCGCTATCCTAGGCCGCCCCGGTAAAGGGTGTCAAGGAATTCATGGCAGGGCGCGCCGCCATCGCAAGTCCGCAACATTAACACTCTCTTAAACATTGCTCCGTTGTGGCGTCAGCGGCGGCGCACTATCGTTGTGGTGCGGCATCCGGTGACTCGGACAATATGGATGCGGGGTTGCACATCGCGTGCGAAGCGCTCTCGGTACAAGACATCTCACGGCCCTCGGCCCTGTGGCGCTTGTCCTTGTAGTGCTTCTGCTCCTCACCGCCTGTTCCGGCGATCTGGGGGGTCGGCCCACCTCCGCCCCCCAGCTCACCCCCTACCCCACGCTGACCCCTTCCTCCGGCATCCGACGCATGAACGGCACCGTCTCTGTGGATGGCTCCAGCACCGTCTTCCCCATCACGGAGGCCGCGGCCGAAGAGTTCGGCGGCATAGCCCCCAGGGTCCGCGTCACCGTCGGCGTCTCCGGAACCGGCGGCGGCTTCAAACGCTTCTGCACCGGCGAGACCGATATCTCCAACGCCTCACGCGCTATCAAGGACACGGAGAAACAGGAATGCCTGAAGCGAGGCATCGCCTATCTGGAGTTGCGCATCGCCTTCGATGGCCTTTCCATCCTCGTGAATCCTGCCAACACCTTCGTGGACTACTTCACCGTGGATGAGCTCAAGCGCATCTGGGAGCCCGGCTCCGCCGTCAGCCGCTGGAACCAGGTGCGTCCCAACTGGCCCGATCAATCCATCGCCCTCTTCGGCCCCGGCACCGATTCGGGCACCTTCGATTACTTCACGGAGGCCATCGTCGGCAAGGCCCGCGCATCCCGGTCCGACTATACGGCCAGCGAGGACGATAACGTCCTCATCCAGGGCATCGCCGGCCAGCGAAACGCCCTCGGCTATTTCGGCTATGCCTACTATGTGGAGAACAAGGACAAACTGCGCGCCGTCCCCATTGCCGTGGGCGCTGGGACACCCGTCGCCCCCTCGCATGACTCCATCTCCATCGGCGCGTACAAGCCGCTTTCGCGCCCGCTCCTTATCTACGTCAACGTGAAGTCCCTGCGCGAAAAGGACGCAGTCCGCGAGTTCGTGAAGTTCTATCTGAATCAATCGCCCGCTCTGGTTGACGAGGTGGGCTATATCCAGGTCCCCCTACCGGACTTCCTGGAAGATATCGAGCAGGTTCGCAAAACGCTTTCCCTGGCATAGAAGGTCGTAGATGGCGCAAGCAACCGAGATAGTGGACAGGCCGCCCCCGCAGCCGGGCCGACTCCTCAGCCGGAGAGCCGGGAAGCGCTGGGATGACGCGCTTATGCCCAAGCTCCTGTTCCTCTGCGGCCTCGTCTCCATCCTCACCACCATCGGCATCGTCGTCACCCTGCTCACGGAGGCGGTCAGCTTCTTCGGCGAAGTCTCCCTCAAGCAATTCTTCTTCGATACCAGGTGGGCGCCCCTGTTCGATCCTCAGCACTTCGGCATTTGGCCCCTTATCACCGGCACGCTGATGGTCGCCGCCATCGCCGCCGTCGTTGCCATCCCCGTCGGCCTCGCCACGGCCATCTTCCTTAGCGAATACGCCCCCAACGGCCTTCGCCGTGCGCTGAAGCCCACCCTCGAAGTGTTGGCGGGCATCCCCACCGTCGTCTACGGTTACTTCGCCCTCACCTTCGTCACGCCCCACATCATCCGCAACCTTCCAGGCCCCTTCGCCGATGCCAACATCTTCAACGCCCTTAGCGCAGGCCTCGTCGTCGGCGTCATGATTATCCCTATGGTCGCCTCCCTCAGTGAGGACGCCATGCTCGCCGTTCCCAAGTCCCTCCGCGACGGCGCCCGTGCCCTCGGCGCGACGCGCTTCGAAGTCGCCACCCGCGTCGTTGTCCCGGCCGCCCTCTCCGGCATCATCGCCTCCTTCATCCTCGCCCTCGCCCGCGCCGCAGGCGAGACGATGATCGTCGCTATCGCCGCAGGTGCGACTCCCAACATTGAAGCGACGCCGCTCGAGAGCATCCAGACCATGACCGGCTACATCGTCCAGGTCAGCCTCGGCGATACGCCCCACGGCACCATCGAATACAAGACCATCTTTGTCGTCGGCCTCATGCTCTTCCTCATGACCTTGGCCATGAATCTCGTCGGCCATTGGGTCGTCAAGCGCTTCCGGGAGAAGTATTAAAATGCGTCTCACGCCTCCCGCCAACCTGCAAAAGCGGAAGCTCAAAGGCAAGCTCTATGCGGGCGTCCTCATCGCCGCCACGCTCCTGGGCATCGTCGTTCTTGTCACCCTTCTCGTCCGCATCTTCGTCGTCGGCATCGGCCATCTTGATTGGCAGTTCATCACTAGCTTCCCCTCGCGTTTCCCCGAGCAGGCGGGCATCTGGTCCGCCCTCATGGGTACCCTGTGGATGATGGGCTTCACCCTCGTCTTCTCCGTTCCTCTCGGCGTCGGCGCGGCCCTCTACCTGGAGTACTACGCTCCCAAGAACCGCTGGACAGACATGGTCCAGACCAACATCTCCAACCTCGCGGGCGTCCCCTCCATCGTCTATGGACTCCTGGGTCTCACCGTCTTCGTCCGCTGGATGTCCCTCGATCGCAGTGTTTTCGCCGGCTCCCTCACCATGACCCTCCTCGTTCTGCCCATCACCATCATTGCCACCAACGAAGCTTTGCGCGCCACCCCCTCCTCTCTCGCCACCGCCTCCTACGCCCTCGGCGCGGGCAAGTGGCAGACCATCCGCCGCGTCATCTTGCCCTATGCCTTCCCCGGCATCCTCACCGGCGTCATCCTCTCTATGTCCCGCGCCATCGGCGAGACTGCCCCCCTCATCATGATCGGCGCCTTGACCTATATCGCCTTCGTCCCCGGCAGCGATGGCCTGCTCAACGCCCCCCTTGACCCGTTCACCGCCCTGCCCATCCAGATCTTCAACTGGACCTCGCGCCCCCAGGCAGGCTTTCAGGAGATCGCCGCCACCGGCATCATCGTCCTCCTCATCGTCCTGCTGGCTATGAACGGCTTGGCGATCTTCCTCCGCGACCGCTTCCAGAAAAAGATCCAGGATTAGCGCGACGACCTAGGAGAGTGGCCCATGGCGCAAGCCCCAGTGAACATCAGACCGTCCAAGCACCTCGAAGTTCCGCCCATGCCCATCGGCGATGAGCCGGAGAACGCCGACCCCATGGCCTCCGAGACCATCGCCCTAGAGACCAAGAGCCTTCAGGTCTTCTACGGCAGCCGCCTTGCCCTGGACGGCATCTCCATGAAGGTTGCGGCGCGCCGCATCACTGCCATCATCGGCCCTTCCGGTTGCGGCAAAAGCACCCTCCTGCGCTGCTTCAACCGCATGAACGAGCTCCTGCAAGGCGCGCGCATCGCCGGGGAAGTCCTCTTCATGGGCGAAGACCTCTACGCCCGCGATGTTGACCCCACGGAGGTCCGCTACCGCATCGGCATGGTCTTCCAGAAGCCCAATCCCTTCCCCAAGTCCATCTATGACAACGTCGCCTTCGGCCCGCGGATCAACGGGAACAAGGGCAATCTGGACGAGCTGGTGGAACAGTCCCTCCGCCGCGCCGCGCTCTGGGATGAGGTCAAGGACCGCCTGAAGAAGAGCGCCCTGGAGCTATCCGGCGGCCAGCAGCAGCGCCTCTGCATCGCCCGCGCCCTCGCCGTCGCGCCGGAGGTCATCCTGATGGATGAGCCGGCCTCCGCCCTCGATCCCCTTGCCACCCTTAAGATAGAAGACCTGATGCAGGAGCTGGCCAAGGATTACACCATTGTCATCGTGACGCATAATATGCAGCAGGCCGCCCGTGTTTCCGACTATACTGCCTTCCTCACCACGGAGGGTGGCGGCGCTCCCGGCAAGCTCGTCGAGTTCGGCCCCAAGGACGTCATCTTCACCAACCCTCGCGACCAGCGGACCCAGGACTACATCACCGGCCGGTTCGGGTAAGGCAGGAGGTCAGCCATGACACGCATCGGTTTCGATCATGAGCTTAAACAGCTCCAGGACGAGCTTCTTGCGCTCGGCAGCATGGTGGAAAAGGCTGTCATCAAGTCCATCGACTCCCTCAAGCGCCGCGATCTCGCCCTGGCCAGAACGGTGGTGGAAGAGGACAAGTTCATCAACCACAAGCGCTTCGCCATCGAAGAGCGCTGCCTCAAGCTCCTGGCCACTCAGCAGCCCATGGCCCAGGACCTGCGCATCATCGTCGCCGTCCTGCATACCACCGTGGACCTGGAGCGCATGGGCGATCATGCCGAAGGCATCGCCCGCGTCAGCATCCGCATCGGCGATGACCCCCTCATCAAGCCCCTCATAGACATCCCGCGCATGACGGACCTGGCCCTGGGGATGCTCCGCCGCGCCCTGGATGCCTTCACCCACCGCGATTCCGCCGCCGCCACCCGCGTCTGCCAGGAGGACGATGAGATAGACGCCCTTCACGAGCAGATCTATAGGGAGTTGCTCACCTACATGCTCCAGGACCCGCGCACGATCCAGCAGGCCACCTACCTCACCTGGGTCGCTCACAACCTGGAGCGCATCGCGGACCGCTCCACCAACATCGCGGAGCAAGTCGTTTTCATCGTCACCGGCAAGCGCGAGGAGATCGGCTCCTCAAAGTACTAGGCTCTTCCCTGTCCCCTGCTCTCCGCCCTTGCTCCTCTTTATATCCCCAGCGCCAGGCACGTCACCGTCCGCGCGATGCCCGGCACGTTGTGCACCCGCTCCGCCACCGTCTTGCCCACCGTGTTCGCGTCCTTCCCCTCAACGATGGCCACGATGTCGTATGGCCCGGTCACGAGATAACACTCCTGCACGCCCGGCGTCCCTTTGAGCGCCTTCGCCACGTCCCTCGCCTTGCCGATGGTCGCCTCGATCAGCACATATGCGCGCATAGCTGGTCTCCCTGGTGAGGTTGTGCAACGCACCGCCATTGTACCGCCGCTGTCCAGGGACTGCATCGGGAACCGTCGCGCCTTTTTCACGCCGTCGCGCTATAATCGTTCGGTGCCCACATGACCGCGTCCCAATCTTGCAGAGGAACCCGCTCGTGACCACCACCCCCGCCGATAAAGACGCCCTCAAAGCCCTGCGCAGCCGCCTGCGCCACACTGCAGCCCATGTCATGGCGGAGGCCGTTCTCTTCTACTTCCCGGACGCCAAGCTCGCCCACGGCCCCGCGACAGACGACGGCTTCTACTACGATATCGAGATCTCCCGCCCCGTCACGCCCGACGATCTGACGAAGATCGAAGCCAAGATGAAGGAGATCATCAAGCGCAACGACCGCATGCTGGTCAAGGAGCTCACCAAGGGCGAAGCCGTCGAGCAGTTCAAGAGCAACCGCTACAAGGTGGAGACCATCGAAAGCATCCCGCCCGGCGAAAAGATCACCACCTACAGCCAGGGACCCTTCACCGATCTCTGCGAAGGCCCCCACGTGGACTACACCGGGCGCATCAAGGCCGTGAAACTCCTCAGCGTCGCCGGCGCCTATTGGAAGGGCGATGAGTCCAACCCCCAGCTCCAGCGCATCTACGGCACCGCCTTCGAATCGGCCGGAGCCATGGACGAGCACCTCAAGATGCTGGAAGAGGCCGCCAAGCGCGATCACCGCAAGCTGGGCCGTGAGCTCGAACTCTTCATGTTCGACCCCATCGCTCCCGCCAGCCCCTTCTTCTTCCCCAAGGGCGCCCTGGTCTACAACCTCTTGGTGGATTACATCCGCGGTCTCTACGTAAAGTACGGCTATACGGAAGTCATCACCCCCCTCATCATGTCCACCGACCTCTGGAAGCGCTCCGGCCACTACGATAACTACATTGAGAACATGTTCTTCACCAAGATTGACGAGCGCGAGTTCGGCGTGAAGCCCATGAACTGCCCCGGCCACGCCCTGATGTACGGCGCCAGGCTCTACTCCTACCGAGATCTCCCCATCCGCTACGCCGATTTCGCCCGCCTCCACCGCTACGAGCGCTCCGGCGTCACCCACGGCCTCACCCGCGTCCGCAGCTTCACCCAGGACGATGCCCACATCTTCTGCCGGCCCGACCAGATCCAGGACGAGATCACCGTCTTTCTGAACCAGTTCATGGAGACCTACCGCATGTTCGGCTTCGGCAATATAGATATTCGCCTCTCCCTGCGGCCGGACAAGCGCGTGGGCACGGACGACATGTGGGACAAGGCCGAAGTCGCCCTGGAGAACGCCCTCAAGGCCAACACCCTCGCCTATACGCCCGCTCCCGGAGAAGGCGCCTTCTACGGCCCCAAGCTTGATTTCCTGGTGAAGGACGCCATCGGCCGCGAATGGCAGATGGGCACCCTCCAGCTCGATTACTCCCTCCCGGAGCGTTTCGACCTCACATATATCGCGGAGAACGGCGAAAAGGCCCGCCCCGTCGTCATCCACCGCGCCTGGCTGGGCTCCCTGGAGCGTTTCCTGGGCATCCTCATCGAGCACACGGCCGGGGCCTTTCCTCTCTGGCTCGCCCCTGTCCAGGCCGTCGTCGTTCCCATCGCCGATCGCCACATCCCCTACGCCAAAGAGGTCGAATCCGCCCTGCGCGCCGCCGGCCTCCGCTGCTACGTGGACGAGCGCAACGAGCGCATGAACCTCAAGATCCGGGAAGCCCAGCTCCAAAAGGCCCCCTACATGCTGGTGGTGGGCGATAAGGAGCAGGCCGATCGCGCCGTCGCCGTCCGCTCTCGCACCGGGGAGAACCTTGGCGTCAAGCCCATCGCCGATCAGTTAGCCGTCATGCAGGCCCAGCTCGCTAGCAGAGGGTAGAACGGCTCTCCAACCGTACGGTTTTGGCCCCAAGCGAGGTGCGTGTGAACCGCAGGTGATTGTTGCGGCGGATCTCTCAGGGGGCCTTGCGTAATGTCGCCTTTGCCGACGTGATGGACCTGGTTGAGGGCTTGGGGTTCTATCAAGCAAGAGTATCGGGAAGCCACCATATCTTTGCGCACCGTTATATCCCGGAACTGATACTTACAATCAGACCAAGGCCAAGCCAAACTCAATCAGATTCGGCAGTTCATACGGATCGTTGAGCGCTATAACCTCCAACTGGAGGAGGACCGATGAGCGATTATCACATCAACATCTTTTACAGTCAGAAAGACAGCGGGTACATCGCAGATATACCTGATTTGGCCTCCTGTTCGGCATTCGGCAAAACGCCCGAGTCGGCCCTGGCCGAAGTCGAGCGGGCGAAGCGGGCCTGGCTTGCGGCGGCCCGGAAAGCCGGGAAGCCCATCCCAAAGCCTCGATACCGCCCTGCCATCTACCAAGCCGCGCGCTGAAGGAGGCTCACACCGGCAAGGATTCTGGTTAGGTCGGTTGAGTGTGGCCTTTCGTTCTCGTCTCTGCGGGCTCTTCCGTGGAAGATTGTCCCCTGCTCCCTGAACCTCCTCTCCCGCCGGCTTCTCCTTGCCTCTGTCGCCCCAGATATGCTATAGTCCTTCTGTTCCCCCGGACCGTTGGGGATATTTTTGTGCGGAGGGCTAGCTAGCCATAATTCGCGAATACCGCATCAACCATCAGATACGCGCTCGGGAAGTTCGCGTCATCGGCGCCGATGGCGAACAGCTGGGCGTGATAAGCCTGTCCGATGCCATCAAGGCCGCGCTCGATCAGGAGATGGACCTGGTGGAAGTCTCCTCAAGCTCGGTGCCTCCCGTCTGCCGCATCCTGAACTTCGGCAAGTTCCGCTATGAGCAGAGTAAGAAGGAGAAGGAGGCGCGGAAGGGCCAGAAGACCAGCGAAGTGCGCGAAGTCCGCATGCGCCCGCGCATTGACGACCACGACATCGCCTTCAAGTCCAAGATGGTTCAGCGCTTCCTGGACGAAGGCCATAAGGTGAAGATGACGGTCCTCTTCCGCGGACGGGAAATCACCCACCCGGAGCAGGCCATCACCCTGATGCGGCGCGTCGCCGAAGAGTTCGCCCAGCAGGCCAAGCTGGAGAAGCCGCCCGCCATGGAAGGGCGCGCCATGACCATGATGCTGGCGCCCATCAGCGGCGCCGCCAAGAAATCGGGTTCAGGAAAGGCTGAGGAGGAAACCAGTGCCAAAGCTTAAGACCCATAAAGGGGCCAAGTCCCGCTTCTTCATCACCGCCAAGGGCAAGATTATGCGCACCAAGGGCGGCAAGACCCACTTCCGCCGCAACCGCAGCAAGACCGCCCGGCGTCTCTATGACAACAAGCTGGAAGTGAACAAGGTCAACGTGGAGCAGATCAAGCGCCTCCTTCCCGGCGTCTAGTTGCGCCTGCTTCCTGAACCCTGCTCCGTGAACCTGATACAGGAGAACCACCATGCCTAGAGTCAAACGCGGCGTTACCGCACGGGCACGCCACAAGAAGATCCTCAAGCTTACCAAGGGCCACCGCGGCACCAAGCACGAGCTCTATCGCCGCGCCCATGAGTCCTTCATGAAGGCGGCCAGCTACTCCACGCGCCACCGCCGCGAGCGCAAGCGCGATATGCGCCGCCTCTGGATCGCGCGCATCAACGCCGCCGCCCGTAAGCACGGCATCACCTACAGCAAGCTCATCGCCGGGCTGGCCAAGGCGGGTGTCGCCATTGACCGCAAGCTCATGGCCGATCTCGCCGTCCGCGACCCGGGCGCCTTCGAAAAGATCGTCGCCGCCGCCAAGGCCTAGATTCCGGTTCCATAGTTGACCCTAGAAACCCGCCTCTTGCAGGGCGGGTTTCTTCTTTCCCCTCGGAGCGTTGTTCCTTGTGTACGCCATCCGCTACAATTCCCCGTGGAGCCGCCCATGCCTAAGAAGATCCCAAAGGAACTGACGCTCGACCAGGTCTCTCCCCTGGCCCAGAACTACCTCATCACCCTCTACATGCTGGGGGATGACCAAGATATGCCCCCCACGGCCAGCCGCCTGGCGGAACAGCTCGCCAAATCCCCTATCACGGAGCACCTGGGCACCTCCATCGCCTCCGTCACCGCCATGGTGCGCCGCATGCAGCGCGATGGCCTCCTGGAGATCACCAAGGAGAAGCACATCGCCTTCTCCGAAGCGGGGCGCAGGCTCGCCGAGCAGATCATGCGCAGGCACCAGCTGGCCGAGCGCATGCTTGTGGACATGCTGGGGATGGAGCTCCACAAGGTCCACGCGGAGGCGCACCGCTGGGAGCACGCCATCTCTCCGGATGTGGAGGCCAAGCTGGTGGAGCGCCTGGGCAATCCCCTCACCTGTCCCTTCGGCCATCCGATACCGGGGAACGGCTATCGCCCGCCCGCCAGCGCCGTCCGGCTCAACAAAGTCCAGCCCAACACCACGGTTGTGGTGGAGCGCATCCCGGAGTACGACCCCCGGCTCGTCCAGTACCTGGTGACCAGCGGTGTCGTCCGCGGCCAGCGCCTCACCGTCCGGGAGGTCGCCGCCTTCAAGGGCACCATCACCCTCGATGTGAACGGCAAAGAGGTCGTCGTCGGCGTCCACGTGGCCCCTTCCATCGTCGTCCACAGCCCCACGCCCTCCAGGAACTGATTTTTGCTCTTGACCCCCTGCTCCTTGAGCCTCTTTTTCCTCTGTTGACTTCGTATTGACGTAGTCACTGACTATGTATACACTTAGTTGAGCGCGTTCGCTATACATAATCCCACTTCCTCCCATCTGCTATAAGCAGGCCCAGCCTTGGCAACAGCTCGCGCCGCGACACTTCGATTGTTGCGATGGACCCCCATGCGACGTGGGGCGCCGCCCTATCTCTTCCTGGCCGCCCTTCTTATCGTCGCCGCTGTCCTTCTGCCCCTCGTCTATCTCATCCTCCGCACCGCCGACGCCGGCGGCAGTGCCTGGGACCTTTTGTCTGAAGCTCGCACGCTCCAGATCCTTGCGAGGAGCGCCCTCCTTGCTGCGGCCGTTGTGGGAACGGCGACGGTTATAGCGGTGCCCATCGCCTGGCTTACCGTGCGCACAGACCTACCCCTACAGCGCGTGTGGAGTGTCCTCACGGCCCTCCCCCTCGTTGTCCCGAGCTACGTCGGCGGCTTCGCCTTCGTCTCCGCCCTGGGGCCGCGGGGCCTTCTCCAACAGGTGCTGGAGCGCCCCTTCGGCGTGGAGCGCCTGCCGGAGATTTACGGCTTCCTTGGCGCGTGGCTCTGCCTCACCCTTTTCACCTTCCCCTACATCCTCTTGAGCGTCCGCGCGGCCCTCTGGGGCATGGACGGCGCGCAGGAAGAGGCCAGCCGTAGCCTGGGCCACGGCGCAGGTCGCACCTTCTTTCGCGTGACGCTGCCGCAGCTGCGGCCCGCCATCGCCGCCGGGGGACTGCTGGTGGCCCTCTATACCCTCAGCGATTTCGGCGCGGTGACCCTCCTGCAATTCAACTCCTTCACCCGGGTCATCTACCTGCAGTACGAAGCCTCCTTCGACCGCATCCTCGCCTCTGTGCTTGCGCTGATGCTCGTCGCCTTCACCCTCCTCATCCTTATCGTGGAGCAGCGCGGGCGGGGCAAGGCGAAATATCATTCCACCGCCGCCACCCGCCGCTTGCCCCTGGTCCGGCTGGGAAGGTGGAAATGGCCCGCCTTGGCCTTCCTCACGCTTGTGGTACTTGCCTCCCTCGGCCTGCCCGCCTCCGTCCTCCTCTACTGGCTGGCCCAGGGCCTGGCCAACAACGTGGAGGTGGATTTCCTGGGGAGCGCGATGACCAACGCCGTCTATGCCTCCGCCCTCGCGGCTCTCCTCGCCGTCGTCGCCGCCATCCCGGTCACGGTGCTGGCCGTCCGCCACTCTGGTCGCTTCTCGCGCTTCCTGGAGACGGCGAGCTACGCAGGCTTCGCGATGCCCGGCATCGTCGTCGCCCTCTCCCTCGTCTTCCTCGGCGCGAACTACGCCCCAGTTCTCTATCAGACCCTCGCGATGCTCGTCTTCGCCTATAGCGTCCTCTATCTCTCCATGGCTGTGGGCTCCGTGCGCGCCTCCCTCCTGCAGGTGAATCCTGCCGTGGAAGAGGCGGCGCGCAGTCTGGGCCGCGGCTCTCTCCAAGTGCTGGCGACGGTGACCCTGCCCCTGGTGCGGCCCGGCATCGTCGTCGCCTTCGCCATGGTCTTCCTGACGGCGATGAAGGAGCTCCCGGCGACGCTGCTCCTGGCGCCCATCGGCTTTCGCACCCTGGCGACGGAGATGTGGTCGGCCACCTCCTCCGGCTTCTACGCCAAAGCCGCCATTCCCGCGCTCCTCCTGGTGGGCGTCTCCGCGATCCCTGTGGCCATCCTCCTCCGGCGCGAGCAGCGCGGCGATGCGGCGGTGCAGTCATGACGCCGAAGCGGATCGCCCTGCCGGTGCACCTGGGGAAGAAGGAGCCCGCCGCGCCGGCGATCCCGGCCAACGGCGCCAAGGCCGAGGACGTTCCGTGGAGGCCGGACGCCGGCGAGCGAGCCGGGGCGCCCATCATCACCGCCCGCGGCCTGGTGAAGCGCTTCCCCGGCAGTCCCGAGCCGGTGGTGAACGAGCTCTCCTTCGACGTGCTGGAGGGCGAGACGCTGGCGCTCCTTGGCCCCAGCGGCTGCGGCAAGACGACGACGCTCCGGCTCCTGGCCGGATTCGAAGCGCCGGACGCCGGCGAGGTGCGCCTCCAGGAGAAAGTCGTCGCTTCACCCAGGGCGTGGGTGGCCCCGGAGAAGCGCGGCATGGGGATGGTCTTCCAGAACTTCGCCCTCTTCCCGCACCTCACCGTCGCGCAGAACGTCGCTTATGGCCTGCGACGGCTGCGCAACGGCGAACGACGTGAGCGCATGGCCGACATGCTGGAGCTGGTGGGCATGAGCGGCTTCGGTGAGCGCTACCCGCACCAGCTCTCGGGCGGCCAGCAGCAGCGCATCGCCCTGGCGCGCGCCCTTGCGCCGAAGCCCGTGGTCCTCCTGATGGACGAGCCCTTCGGCAGCCTGGACACGGCCCTCCGCTCCGAGATGCGGCGCGAGGTGAAGGCCATCCTCCAGCAGACCAGGACGACGGCGATCATCGTGACGCACGATCAGGAAGAGGCCCTGAGCCTGGCCGACCGCGTCCTTATCCTGAACCGGGGGCGCGCGGCCCAGCTGGACACGCCCGACGAGATCTACCACCGGCCGGTGAGCCGCTTCGTGGCCGCTTTTGTGGGCAAGGCCGATTTCATCCCCGCGCGCCTACTGGAAGACCACGTAGTGACGGAGCTGGGCGTCTTTCCCCTGCACGGCACGCCGCCGCCGGAGCCGGTGGACCTGCTGGTCCGCCCGGACGATATCGCCGTCACGCCGGATGCGGGCGGGCAGGGCATCGTGGTCCACCGCGAGTTTCAGGGGGCGGGCAATATGTACACGGTGGGCCTGCCATCGGGCCTTTCCGTGCGCAGCATCCAGCCCTCCCTGGCCGTCTTCGATGTGGGCCAGCGGGTCATCGTCCGGGCCGTGCCGGACCACGTCGTCCTCTTTCCCGCAGAGCGGGAGTAGGGGGCGGCCTCAGGCCGCCCGCCGACGTGTAGGGGCGCGGGGCGCGCCCTGGGGTGACAGCGGGTGGCCCTTCCCGGTGCGGCACACGGAGAGACAGAGGGGCGCGCGCCGCGTTCGTCCGATGGAATCGGACCGCCCCTACGGGGGTTGGCCCTTAGGGCGCACCCCTACCAGGAATGCCGCGAAGCGGCGGTGGGTATGTGGCCGGCGCATCTGCGCCGGGGGTTGGGAGGGGGCGGGTCAGTGACCGCCTGGGTTCAGCTTTGCGATTCGGTTCCTTTCTGTTTTGTTGTTTGTTCTGGAAGAGGGTGCGCAGGCGGCCCGTGGGGAGGGGAGTCACGCTCCGGTGAGGGAGCGCCGAGGGGGACCGTCCGATGGATTCGGACAGCGGGCTTCCGGGAGGGGCGGCGGAGGCGTTGAGGCAGGGGCCTGAAGGCCATGCTCGCCCTTCGG
>VGPF01000024.1 GCA_016875535.1 Chloroflexota bacterium | reverse complement strand
GGTACTTCGTGTTCTACAATAGCCGGCGGCCCCATTCGAGTCTCGGCGGGATGACCCCGGACGAGCGCTATGCGAGGTCGTTGCCGGCGCCCGCGGCAACCCACAACACCGCAGCATGATTCCACTTGTCGCACAGGGCCCGGCTGTTCAGATAAACGGAGCCACCTCTCTCCACCCCAATAATCTCACGGCCAGCAACGCAGCGTCCCTGAAGCCTGCGTGAATTCGCTAGGCACACTAGCGGCTTGATAATCTTCATCTCACATCTTCCCTTCCTCATACCAAGGGGCCCCGTCATCTCTGCACTATAGCGCCACGCCACGCTTCCATCTTTTGTAGAGTGCACCTGTACGGTCAAAAGGGAGTCCTTCTGGAGCGCCGGGGATTCGAGCGGGTGACTGAAGGGCCTTGCGTGGAGGGTTTTGGAGCGCAGCCCGTCCCCAACGCCTACCAATCGCAGTATATGCAGGCGGGCTCTCCGCGCAAGGGGTGCGTGGCAGGGGGCTGGATACCCGGCCGCCTAGGTTTCCCTATCTGAAGTCCCTGGACCGAGGCGTATGCTCTGTGACCTGTAGAGGCCAGGCGCTCTCCAGGATGACGTTGAAGGTGTTCTCGCGCCTTGAAACCCTCCCGCGCACGATCACGAAGGGGCTGTTCAGCGGGGCCTTGAACCGTTCGTAGGTCTTCGCCCAGACGATGAGCCGCACCGTGCCGAACTCATCTTCCACGTTCACAAAGACGGCCTCCGCTAAGGGCCGCTGCTTGTGCGTGATGAGCCCCGCTACGGTCACTGTAGCGCCTTCAGCGATTTCCAGGGCCTGTGTGCTGGTCAGGACTCTCTTAGGCAGCTGTGAGCGCACGTAGGCCATCACGTGGCCCTTTGGATGGATGCCCATCGCCTGGTACTCGCGGGTCATCTCTTCGAAGGCGGTCGTTTGCGGCAGCTTGGGCATGTCCTGTTCGACTGGCAGGGCGAAGGAGAACTGGGCGGTCACCGGCCTGTACCGGAGCCCGGCTTCCCATCGCGCCTGCCTGCGGTCCTGGCAGAGGCTGTCCATCGCCCCTGCGTCGATGAGGCACTCGACTTGGCGCTGGACGAGGCCAGCGCGCTGCATGAAGTCGGCAAGGCTCTCGTACGGCCGCTCTCTTCTCGCCTTGACGATGGCCTTCGCCGAGGCCGCCCCGATATGCTCCACATAGCCGACGCCCAGGCGGATGGCATCCCCCTCGTCCACGCAGAGGACCTCGCTCCTGTTCACGTCCGGGTTTAGCACCGTCACGCCGAAGCGCCGGGCATCCTCCTTGAGCGATTCAGGGGAGTAGAAGCCCATCGGCTGCTCGTTGAAGAGGCCGATGTAGAAGGCCAGGGGGTAGTACCACTTCAGCCACGCACTCTGGTAGGCCGTGACGCCGAACGCGAAGGCGTGGGCCTCCGGAAACTGGTACATCCCGTTATAAACGCTGAATATGCGCTTCGCCGTCGCCTCGTCTACGCCCTTTTTCGCCGCTCCGTCACGGAACCGTTCCCACCACTTGGGGATGAGGGCGTCCGCGTTGCGCTTCCCGAAGGCGCGGCGCAGCTTGTCGGCTTCGGACGGGGTGAAGCCCGCCACGTCCACGCCCAGCTGGACGAGCTGGTCTTGGAAGAGCACGATGCCCAGAGTGCGCTCCAAAGCCCTCCGCTCCAGCGGGTGGTTGAACGTCACCGGCTCCTCTCCGCTCCGCCTGCGGATATAGTGGCGGACGCCGTTGTTGGCCCCCACGCCGGGCCGGACGGCCCCGACCTCATGGGCCATGTCGATGAGGTTCTGGGGCCGGAGGCGGGGGAGGGTCTGTATCTGTGCGCTGGACTCCACCTGGAAGATGCCCACGGTCTCGCCGCTGTGCAGGAGCTTGTACACCTCGGGGTCGCTGAAGTCGATGCGGGAGAGGTCGATCCACCGTCCCGCCTGGCGCTCGATGACCTTGGGGCAGTGCTGGAACTGCGAGAGGACCCCAAGGGCCAGGAGGTCGATCTTGACGAACCGGGCCTCGTCTATCGAGTCCTTGTCCCATTGCATGACGTAGCGCCCCCCTATCGCGCTCGGCTGGATGGGGACCACCTCAGTCAGGGGCCTGTCGCTGATCACCATGCCGCCCGGGTGCTGGGCGAGCTGGCGGGGGAAGCCCGCGATCTGGCTGGAGAGGCATATGAGCTCGTTCCAAGGGTGCTTGTCCGCTCTGTCCTTCCATGCCGGGTGCAGGCGCATCTGGTCGCGAAGCGCTGCCGCGTTCGAATCGTCCACGTCTTTCGCCAGCTTGTCGATCTGGTCTTGAGGGATGCCCAGGGCCTTGCCGATATCGCGGACTGCGCCTTTGACCCTGTAGGTGTCGATCATGCCCGTGAGGGCTGCCCGCTCCCACCCGTACTTCTGGTGGATGCGCAGGATCAGCTCCTCACGGATATTCCGGGGGAAGTCGAGGTCGATATCCGGCACGCTTGGGAGGGCGTCTTCGGGCAGGAATCGCTCCAGGGTAAGGTCGTAGTGGAGCGGGTCGATGTGGGACATGCCCAGGAGATAGCCCACCAGCATCGCCACGGACGAGCCGCGCCCTCTGCACGGCGGCTGCATCTCCACAGGCATCTCAGGGTCGCTGATGCCCAGGTCAACCGCCACTTCATGGGCAAGCAGGATGATGTCGCGGTAGATCAGCAGGAAGCCCGCCAGGTCGTGCTTCTTGATAAGCCGGAACTCGTGCTCCAGGCGTTGCCTGACTTTGGGGGTCAATGAGCCGTAGCGGCGCATGGCCGCCTCTGTGCACAGCTTTTCGAGATATGCCTGGGGGGTCAGTCTGTCGGGAGCGCGGTAGTCGGGGAACTTATAGGCGAGGTCACGCACGAGGTCGAAGGCCTTGCACCGCTCGGCGATCAGGACGGTGTTGGCAACGGCCCCACCATGCGGCTGGAAGGGGCGCAGCATGTCGCTGGGGCGTTTGAGGCTGAGTTCGTCGTTCGGCCACAGGTGCCGGTAGGCTTCCACGACGGATTGGTTGTGCCTGATGGCCGTCAGGCAGTCGTGGAGGCGGTGGCGGGACGGCTCGTGGTAGTGGACGTTGCCTGTCGCGACGGTGCCGACCTCGATGGCCTCCGCGAGGGCGGCCAGACGGCGATTCCGCTCCGTATCGCCGCGCATCCGGTGGTGCTGAAGCTCGACGAAGTAGCTCTCCCGCCCAAAGAGTTCACGGTACCTCGTCGCGACTCGTTGGGCTTGGTCGTACTGGCCATGCCCTATGAGGGTTGCCACTTCGCCCTTACGACAGCCGGAGAGAGCGATCAGGCCATCCGTGTGTCCCTCGATGAGGCTCGGGTCAAGTGCGGGATGCTGCCTGTCCTGCTGATGGGCCTGGGAGATAAGCCAGGAGAGATTGCCGTAGCCCGTGCGGCTCTCGGCAAGGAGCGTGAGGTGGAAGCCGTTCGTCAGGGTGACTTCGCAGCCGGTGACGGGCTGGATGCCCGCGTCACGGCAGGCGAGGGCAAACTCCATCGCTCCACACAGGTTGTCGTGGTCGGTCGCGGCCAGGGCGGCATAGCCGTAGGCCTTCGCCTGCTGCACCAGTTCATCGATGCGGGAGGCCCCGTCGTGGAAGCTGTAGTTCGTATGCAGGTGAAGCTCTGTGTACATGGGACGGCTCACAGGCGCTGGCTGTACCACTGCCTGCTGTCCATGTCTTGAAAGACGGCTATGGTTGAGCCGTCCCTCAAGTGCAGTTCGAAGTAGAGCCGCGCCACCTCTTTGCCTGCCCACCAGCCTTCTTTCACTTTCCAAGCATCCCTGACCTGGACAACAGGGCGCCAGCGGCCGTCATGTAGCACGGCCTTCGGCTTCCGGTCGTGCCCGAGGCGCAGAGAGACCTTGACTGGCTCATTTACGGGACGTATGGAATGAGCGCGTTCCGGCGCTCTGGCAGTCGCGACCATGGATCGACCTCGCGGTAGTGGAAGATTGGGGCTGGCTCTCCCTGCCTCGCTCTGTACTGGCGCAACTCTTCGTCGATTTGCTCGATGACACGCGCCTCCGGGAAGAGGCTGCCCTGTTTGCCCGCTTCGCCGGTCACGCCGGTAAGCGTCAGGGTAAGGTTGAGGAGCGGGCCGGGTAGGGATACCCCCTCAAAGAGATAGCGGACACGGCGCATGGCCTCCGTCGGGCTGTTCACCGGCTCACGGAACGGCAGGGGTTTGACCCACGGCACGCCTCCCTCTACGTCGCCCGAAAGTCGGCCCTTCCGCACGTGGCGGCCAGCCAGGTCGGCGCTCTTGAAGGCACGCTGGATCAGGTCCTCAACGGCGGCGGTTAGCGCCTGGAGGGAGGCGGTTGGCACGGCGAAATCGAGGTAACAGGAGAAGACCTTCTCGTGCGCCCTGGCGCTGACCGGCGTCTCGTCGATCCCGTTCGCGAGAAGCCAGAGCCGCGCCCCCTCGTGCCCGAACTGCGCCTGCATCTTCCCAAAGCCTATGGCGGCGATGCTGCCGAGGCTATGAAGCCCGAAGCCGACGAGCCTGTCTTTGATGGCGAGCGATGTCGGGAGCAGGCGGACGTGGAGTGGGGCGAGGAAGGCGGCTACATCGTCTACGGCCCGGTATGCGCCGGAGGCCTGGGCCTTGAGGGCCGCCACCATCGCAGGGAACTTCCCCTTGGCGATGCCGATGCGGGGGTTGTAGGCCCCTGGCGCAGAGGCAAGGAGGGCATGCACCAGGTTGGCGTCAGTGCCGTAGAGCATGTCGAGGCCCTGCATGTTCACATATGCCGTCCCGGTCCCGGCGTCCTCAACGGCGGGGCTGCGCTGCTCCAGGGCATCCAGGACCCTATCCCAGGCCTCGCGGTAGGCCCCCGTGTCGGCTTTGAGGACGGCCGCCTGCGGGCAACGGGCCATGGCATGGTCGAGTTTCATCCCCGCATCGATGCCCTTCGCCTCGATAGACCGGGCGATGACGGTCGACGGCTGTCCCTCCGTGCTGGCGATTAGGAAAGGCCGTCCCTGCAGCTCGGGACGCCTCAGGAGCTCGAATTTGACGGCGAAATGGGTAAGCAGGACACAGGCAATGGACATAGCCTCCCCCTAGCCTCACCTAGGTAAGCGGGCGGAGAGCAAGGATAGAACAGACGTTCTATGCCGTCAACATAGATTCGTCAGATAGGCGACAGAAGAGGATCGAAGGAGGCGGCCCAGAAGGACTCGCCTAGGAAGCTGGCTTGACTAGGTCGGGGGTGTTGTTCCTCACGTTGCCGACGGCCAGTGGCACTTCATAGGCCACCATCGGCTCGTCTGTGAAGGGGATGAGCAGCCTGTCCAAAACCTTGGCGTCGCTCGTCATCGGGTCCAGCCAGAGCGCCTCGGCCTCTCGCGACAGGATCACCGGCATCCGGTCATGGATGGGCCGGACAACGGCATTGGGCGTCGTTGTGACGATGGTGCAGGAAAAGACGCCCTTGTCTTCAGGCGACTTCCAGAAGTCCCACAGGCCAGCGAAGGCGAAGGGCTTGTCCGATTTCAGACGGATGTGCACCGGCGTCTTGGTCGCGCCCTCTTTGCGCCACTCGTAGAAGCCGCTCGCGAGGACGAGGCACCGGCGCTTCTTGTAGGCGGGGGCGTAGAGCCTGGAGGTCGCCAGGGTCTCGGCCTTGGCGTTAATCGTGGAGTATGAGGGCCTGCCGTCCTTCGACCATGATGGGATAAGGCCCCACTTCATCATCCGGCCATGGCGCATCCCGTCGTTGACGACGGTAAGGACTTCTTGGGTAGGCGCGATGTTGTAGCTGGGGCGATAGGATAGCCCCTCGCCTCGAAACTCGAAGCGGGCCTCCATCGCGGTCATGTCGCTGTAGAGCGTGTATCGTCCGCACATGTTGATGGAGCGTGCTCAGACGTACTGCGAGACCGTCACATTTTACGGCAGCGACGCGACAAAGAGGCGCAATACCCAAGGACCTTCCGCCAACCCTTCATGAGGCAGGACTACTTTCGTTTGGCTGAACGTTTCTTGTTAGGCGTCACCTTGGACCGCTTCTTGCGAGGCTTGCTCCGAGGGCTGGGACGTTTTGTCATTGCCTTGCTCTTTGGTCGGGACGGGTGAGGGGCAGGTCCTGTCACGCTGGGTGGCGGTTCACGAAGCACTTCTCCTGTCGGCACTTGCATCGACGACTCCTGGTTAGAGGCGAAGTCCGAAACCAGGCGCTCGCCCCTGCTGCCGCACTTGGGACACTTGGCTGGCTTATTGAACTCGCTCATGGGCCGAAAGACTTCAAAGACATGACCACATTTGCTGCAGCGGAATTCGTAGATAGCCATTACCCACCTCTGAAGCCGAGATGCCGGTAGTATACCCCGCGCCTATACACGGGATGCTTTGGCGAGCCGTCGAAGCACCGGCTCAACGCAGGCGTTCAATTGAACAGGGTTGAACACCTCGGCGTTCAACCCATCTGAAGTCGAGGGCTCCCCCAATGGCATCAGCATCATTCCACCTTGGGCTATCTGAGCCCATCCGCATTTGAAGGGCGGCGGCCTGCTCGATAGCGCTTAGGTACTCTAGCCAGACACCGAATCTAGAACTGCCACCTAAAACGGGTCAACTCCAACCCAAGCAACTATCCAGTTATGACAACCGGGGAGTTGGGGCCGAAACAGGATGATCTCACTTAAATGGCCGTCGCGACTGGCCCAGGCTTTAGATCAACGCGCCAAATTCCCGCAACGCCTCTTCCTCGTCCCGCTCAAGCACACCGCCCGCGAGGTCAATATGCGACCTACTCACCACATGCAGCGCCACGTGCATGCGGGCGCGAATGACGTCTTTACGGGGATGACGCCCTTTGGTCTGCAGCAGCAATCCACAGAAACCACACCGGAATCCTCGAAGGGTAAATCGCATCACTGGGAACTTGAAGAGAGCCGACGGATGGTCATCGTAGAATCTCCTTCGAGCGATGAACGTATTTGGCGAGATGTGCAGCGTTTTGACGATGCGATAGCAGCTGTAACGCTGGGATAGGGCCCACAACAACACCGCGTCACGGGCGAATCGACCCAGCCTAACATGGCGTCTACGATTTGTTCGAGCACCGGCCTTTACTTCACGAAGATAGTCGTCCAGGGTAACTTTTGCGTATTTATTGAAAAACATTCCGTAGCTCCTGCACAGTGCTCGGGCAGGTCAATGGTGATTTCCTGAACCGGAGCGTCACGAACGATCTCGAGCCAGAATTCCTGCAGCATGTAGCGCAGCGATCCTCATACGCAGCTCTGGAGGAATTGCCCCACGAACGGTCACGACGTACTCCCGACTCATTCTCCGCCGGCCTGAGCCTCGGTTTGCAAGGTTGACCGCCACTGCAACGACGTTCTCCATCAGCGAGCTCACCGTGGTAGGAGGGGATGGGAGAACGATGTGGACCTTCGGCATGACGCTGGCCCGCAGCCAACGGCGGTCCATGTGGGCAAGCACGACCACATTGATTGCTGGCTGAAGCGGTGCAACGGAGGCGGCACGACGACTGGCCGTTGTGGCTTGCTGACGTGAGAGCAACTCATGGGCCAAATGGATCAACATAGTGCTGTCCTCCACTCAAGATCCGTAAGACTGCGTTGTATTCAAAATGCCACAACCCACGTGTTTTTCAAGGGGTTGATGAAAATGCCGGGCAAGAAGACCCAGATAGTCCAGCTAGACCCGGGCGAAGGTAACGGAGGGCGACCTCTTGGGGATTACCCCACCGCAGTCCCCCACTGAGGGTCGTTCACCGGGGATCAGTACCGTAGCAATGCGGCACGCTCGGCCATGGCGGCCAGGCGACCGGAAATTGCGCAGGACCGGCAAGATCCAGGCAGAGGATCCGAGCTTCCGAACTTAGCATTGGAAAGTACCTGATATGCGCGGGGAAAGTACACCTGTTGCTCACCGCTTTGCTATCCAGGCAGGTCCTCGCTTCCCGAGGAAACTCGGCCCCCACGACCGACGACGAATCGCTGCGAAACGCCTTGGGACAAAGCCCAGGAATGAACTGATTACTGACGTGTTCGGCGACGGGGGGGGTAGCCTGATGGTGTCCAGAAATGAGGGGTCGGTACGGATGCTCTGACACACAACCTGAGGCAACTGACTCTACGTCACGCAGAACCAGTCTGGAAGCAGTTCGGAATATGTTAGGAAACAGGCTGGTAGCAAGAATAATATTGGAGTCTTCTCCGAGAAGAGATCCGTGGATAATTGGGGTCCTCCGGGCATCAACAAGGAGGACGACCAGTCATGCGAAGAACCAGGTTCATTGATTCATCTCATTAGTTCTCGACCTTTTCTATCCGCAGCTCCTCTGTCCATTCGATATTGCCCCCAGAAAACATGCGACCGACGGGACAGTACTTAATGGTATTTCGCAGAACAGTCACGTCCCGCTCACTCAACTCAACCGCAGTACCAACGATTACACGCTTTACAACCTTCCGTTTGCGGTCTAGACCGATGCCCTCCGCGGCGGCTCGCTCGGCTTCAGTTTTGTCTTGAAAGATGCGGTGCAGTTCGATTTCCACTCTAAGAGATCGAAGCGGAATGTTTCTTCGACGGGCCACGCCCGCCATTGTGCCGACAGTTCAAGCCGCAAGGCCTGCCATTGCTACTGCTCCCGGCGCCGGCCCAGCGCCTTGGCCTCCGGCACCCGGTTGCTCATCAACGATGAAAGACCATGGCCCGTAGCCCTTTCGCGGTTCTGTCGTGTTAATAGTGATTTGGGACTGATAGTCACGTAAAAGGTTCGCGGTAATCGTCGTGAAGATTTCTTTTTGTCCACCTGTTGATGGTTCCATTGAGCTTCCTCCCTAAATTATCCTAGAAGCAGGCGATTGCAGGCTTTGTACTGCACCAATTAGATTTGGACGGCCTAGGTACACTTCCCCAGGATTAGCGCCTGCGCAAACAAAGGCGACCCCGGCGCGGCGCTGCGGACTCTGCACCCGGCCACTACTTGGATTCCTCAAGCGAATTGCACCTGTCCAGACTTCAACTGGTGCAGACCACGGTATTCCTGCACAAGCGCCGCCCGACCCCAACGCCCGCTAGGGCCAGTATATGCAGGCGGCCGCTCCGCGCAAGGGCCGCGTGCCAGGGGCTGGATAGCTGGTTACCTAGGTATCCCTATCTGAAGTCCCTGGGACTCTACTCGAGGAATATCGTGCCTGTCCCCTCCAGAGTTGAAACGCACTGCCCCACCTCAGATTGGACAGGCTACTTTGAGCAGTTCAAGAGTGAGGCCACGTGAATCTGCGGCGATGACCGCACAGCAAGAGCGCCTTCGCTGACGCCCTCAGACCAAACTCCTCAGGAAAATGGAAACTGTCTAGAAATGAACTGGGGCAGTACACCCAATCCAGCAACAAACTCGATTCTGAAGCTGTACCACAGAACTCGCCACAGATGGAAGTGTCGTTTCCGCGCAACTAGAAGTGAAGTACGGACTAAGGTTGCGGTGATTGGTAGCAAACGCCCGGATGGATCTACTTCGAGCGAGAGGCGAAGCGGACAACGGCGCTGCCGGGCTGAATCACCTTTTCTCCCTTCTGGTTGTCCACCCAGAGGCTACACTCAACCAGGTGTTCGCCGTTCTCGATCCATTTCCTGGTGACTGTCCCCTGGAGGGTGATGATGTCACCGGGGAAGAGCATAGCGCGGTTGCGGAAACTCAGCTTGCGCAAGAAGGCACTGGGGCCTGCCCAATCTTGCACCAACTGCGCCAGATGGCCACCCGTCATTTGGCCGTCCACGAAGGGCCCGGGGAAGCCCTTCGACTTCGCGAAGCCCTCGTCGTAGTGGAGCCGGATGAAATCCCAGGTGGCTGCGCCGTAAATCATCATGCGCGCGACGGACATCGTGCGCGTCAGCACTGGAAGCTGCTCGCCCTCGCTCACATCTTCATAATAACGCGTCACGGGTGTTGTCATGGCCCTATCCGCGATGGAACATCATCTCGATGCTTTTGGCGAGCAATTCGTCGCGCTGGTTGTAGAAGGTCACTTCGAAGTTCTGAAAGATCGTCTTGCCGGAGCGGCCTTCCTTGACGGCAACATCCAGGACCCGCCACTTCGCGGTGATGGTATCATCCGGGTGGACGGGCTGGAAAAACTCGTAGTCGTTCCCGGCACGGAGGCCCACCAAGTCGCGAAGCTCATGACGGCCCAGCAGTTCGCCGCGTTCATCGATGTCTCCGCCGAAGTACTGCCAGCTATCGCAGATGAAGGTCGGGGGGGCCATGACGTCGCGGAGGCCGTGGGCCTTGGCGAAGGCGGAGTCACTATAGAGCGGGTTGAAGTTTTCCAGGGAGAGGGCGTACTGGCGAATGGGCGCATGGCCGATGGGGTACTGTGCCTTGAAAACAAACTCTTTCCCAACGCTGGCTTGCAACCGATTTAGAAGGTCACTCATGGGGTTTGGCGTTGCCGATCTTTTGGAATATCAAATGCAACTCTTTGGATGTTACGAGACTTCCCCTACCGTGTAAACACTTTCGGGCGGAACCGTGTTGGTGGGATGCATCAAGGGATGGGCATCATCCCCCACCGCTTGTTTGGCACCGACCAGATATTTGCGGTAGTGGCTGTGGCGCTGGTCTGATCACTTTCCTGTGAACTTGGACGTACGCTTTGCAAGGAATGCTGCCAGTGCTTCTTTGTGGTCTTTGGTTGTGAGGGTGAAAGCCTCGGCATAGGCGGCGCTGAGGAGGTGGTCGTCCAGCGTCTGGGTGAGGCCGCGATAGACCATCTCCTTCACCAGGCGGTTCGCGATGGGCGCGCGCGCCGCGATGCGCTGCGCGAGGGACATCGTTTCCCTCGCCAGTTGGTCCGCCGGAAAGACGCTGTTCAGCAATCCGAGGCGCAGAGCCTCCTTCGCATCGATCCAATCGCCGGTGTAGAGGAACTCCAGCGCCTTGTTCAACCCAAGGGCGCGCGGGTAGAACCAAGTAGAACCCGTGTTGGAGACGAGGGCGAGCTGGACGAAGGCGTTCATGAAGCGCGCCGCCTCGCCCCCGATGCGAATATCGCAGGCCATCACCCAGTCCACGCCGTCGGCCACCGCTATGCCGTTCACCATCGCGATGGTGGGCTTGGGCATCTTTTGGAGCTTGAGGCTGATCTGCTGCGGGAATTTCCGGATGAAATCGAACATCTCGTATTCGCTCATGTGGCTCAGCAGGCGGTCGCCGCCCTGGTTCGTCTCGCGGATATCGGTGGAAGCGGTGAAGGCCTTGCCCGCGCCGGTGAAGATGAGGACGCGCACATCGTCGTCGCGGGTCACATCGTCCAAGGCGTGGTTCAACTCGGAAAACATCGTCTCGTTGATAGCGTTAAGCTTTTCTGGCCTGTTCATGGTGAGTGTGGCGATGTGGTCGCGCTTCTCGAGCAGGATTGTCGTGTAATTCATGATCTTTCCTTATGGATGAGCTCACGCGGCGCGTACAGCGACGCGAAATATCATACAGGCAATCGAAAGACTGCAGGGACGGACGATATCACACGGCGAGGCAGGGTGCTTAGGAGGCGGTGAAGCGCGTTGGATGGGCGCTCGAACGAGCTCAACGTTGCGCCGTCTGTGCTGGAACCCTTGCGAAGGTATCCCGCCAAGGGATAATCTCCACTCAAGCCCGGCAGGCCAGCCCGAGGTCGCCACGATCCCGCCTGGCACGTCATCGACAACCTGAACGATGGCCGGTAAGGGCGCAGCGCCTCTGCGGCCGCTTCGAGTACGCATGGCTGCTGCAGCTCGGGCTGCGCAGAACCTCAGCTCGTCCTAGAGAAGGACTACGCGTTGAGCTACCTGCTGGCCGGTAGCGTCGCGGTGACATTTCTCCAAGGGAGGCGCGTCTGACTGTCAGGTCCATGCGGCGCATTAGCGCCCTGAGAATTTCGGCGGGCGTTTGCTGAGGAAGGCATCGAGAGCTTCTTTGTGGTCGTCAGTGGCCAGCGTAAGAGCCTCTGCGAAAGCTGCTTCAGGCAGATGCTCCTCAAATTGCTGTCGAAGGCCGCGGTAGACCAACTCCTTCACGAGGCGATTCGCAACCGGCGCCTTAGAGGCGATCCGCTCGGCTAAGGCCAGCGTCTCCGATTCCAACTGATCAATAGGGACGAGTCTATTTAGAACGCCGAGCTGCAATGCAGTCTCCGCATCGAGCCAGTCATCCGTGTACAAGAACTCAAAGGCCTTGCCCAGCCCAAGAGCTCGCGGCATGAGCCATGTGGCGCCCGAGTTCGATACCAGGCCCAACTGTAGAGAGCCATTCCTGAATCGAGCATGCACACTGCCGATGCGTATATCGCATGCGAGGGCCCAGTCGAAGCCATCCGCCATCGCCAGGCCATTGACCATGGCGATGGTCGGCTTGGGCAGTCGTTGGAGCGCAGTGGCTACCCCTTGCGGCCTTGTCCTCATATATTCCGTTATCTCAAGCGGAGACATATGCGGGAGCAACCGCTCGCCTTCAGCCTTCTCCTCGGTGATGTCTGTGCCGGAGCAAAGCGCCCGGCCCGCTCCGGTCAGCACAAGGACTCGAGAGCTATCGTCTGCAGCCACCTCGCGAAGGGCGGCGAGCAATTCCTCGAACATCCGCCCGTTAATAGCGTTCAACACTTCCGGCCTGTTCAGGGTCAGCTTGGCAACCTGCCCAATGCGCTCGAGAAGGATCGTCTGGTATTTCATGACTGCACAGCCATTCGCCGCCGTGGCGCTAGGCCCCAGCCTGGTAGAGCTGAAGGAGATTACGAGCGATAACGAGCCGCTGAATCTCATTTGTCCCTTCGCCGATCATCATGAGAGGTGCATCCCGGTAGTACCGCTCAACCGTGTAGTCCTTGAAGAAACCGTAGCCGCCATGAATGCGCATGGCCTCCAGGGAAACAAAGCCACAAGTCTCGCTTGCGAAGAGCTTGGCCATCCCAGCCTCGAGGTCGCAGCGTTCTCCGCGATCCTTTTTCTCGGCTGCCTGGCGCACCAGGAGCCGTGAGGCTTCGATGCGAGTGTACATATCGGCAAGCTTCAACTGGATGGCCTGGTGCTCCGCGATAGGGACGCCGAATGTCTTGCGCTGCTGTGCATAGGCAATAGCCTTTTCAAAGGCAGCCGTGGCAACGCCGACGGCGCGGGAAGCAACATTGATGCGACCCAGCTCCAGGCCGTTCATCACGTACTTGAAGCCCTGGCCTTCCTTTTTGCCTATCAGACCATCGGCGGGAACCCGGAAGTCCTCGAAGATAAGTTCGGAGGTGTCAACACCCCGATACCCGAGCTTATCGAGGTGACGCCCGTGACGAAATCCGTTCCCTTTGGTCATGATGAAGGCGCTCAGCCCCTTGTGAGGTGGTTGGATCTCCCGGTCGGTTTTCACGAGGACTAGGAAAGTCGTCCCGTGCTCTCCGTTGGTGGTCATCATCTTGTTGCCATTCACCACGTAGTGATCGCCGTGCTTGACGGCAAACGTCCGGATGGCAGAGACATCGCTGCCGCAATCGGGCTCAGTAAGCGCAAAACCGCCCCGCGTCTCGCCGGTCGCCATGTTAGGAAGCCACCGGCGTTTCTGGTCCTCCGTGGCGAACTGCTCAACGATATAGGCCATGATGAGGTGCGCGTTGATGATGCCTGAAACGCTCATCCATCCCTTGCAGATTTCCTCGATCACCCGTACGTAGGTAGTCACGCTGAGGCCCATGCCTCCGTATTGCTCCGAGATGGTGCACCCGAACAGGCCCAGGGACTTCATCCTTTCGACGAGCGCGAACGGATAAACGTCCTTGTTCTCCATCTCCAGCGCCGCGGGCTCGACTTCGCGTTTCACGAAGTCGCGGATCATCGTGATAATCGCCTTATCTTGCTCGCTCATGGTCTCAGTGGCTGGCGTCATCGTGTTCCTCTTTAGCGGTTCTTATATACAGGGGGCCGGCCTTCTTCAAAGGCGCGAGAGCCTTCCACGCTGTCTTCCATCCCGGCGAGATTCTGCTCGACGGCCTTCCCGAAGGCTTCGCCATCCAGGGGGCTCATGTAATAACCCCTATAGAGGCACCGTTTCACGTTCATAACCGACCTGGGGGCTAAGAGCAGCATCCTATCCGCCCAGGCCATGGCCTCTTCCACGAGCTTGTCCTTGGGAACCACCCTGTTCACAAGTCCGATCTCATAGGCGCGGCGCGCACTGATGCGGCCATCGCCCCACATACACAGCTCTGCGGCATGCCCCAGACCGATGATGCGCGTCATGCACGTCATCCACTGGCCACCAGCTCTGTTCCACCGGACCTCAGGCACGCCGAACTCAGCATCCTCCGAAGCGATCCGTATATCGCACTGCATCGCAAACATGAAGCCTCCGGCTAAGGCATACCCATTCACGGCAGCGATCGTGGGCTTCCACATATCCAGGCTCTCGCTAAGCGGGATCCAGCGGTCATCCATAGGGGGAACTGCTTCACCACGGGCCAGCCTCTCTATGCGCTCCGCACCCTCCTTAAGATCCATACCTGCCGAGAAGGCCCTCCCATTGGCCGCTAGGATCGCAACCCGCGCGACCGGGTCGTCTCGGAATTCCTTCCACGTCTTGGTCAATTGGCCCATCATCCCCTCCCCAATCGCATTGAGACGGTGAGGGCGATTCATCTTCATCACCCAGACCTTGCCGTCTCTATGCTTTTCGACTATTAGGACTGGCTCTTTCGCAGTCATGTACTCCTTACCTTTCCTTCGGCAGTCAGCCGTCAGTTTGCATCTATGGCCGCCCTATCTGCGACGGAGAATGGGGTCAAGCCGATCTCTCATGGTGTCCCCAAGGAAGCCGAAGCACAGAACAACGATGGAGACGACGAATCCTGGTACCGCAGATACCCACCAAGAAGTCACCACCACATCACGCCCATCAGAGACCATCCGTCCCCAGCTAGGGGCGGGAGGCGGAACGCCCACGCCCAAAAAGCTTAATGATGCTTCAGTAACGATCACTAAATTCACCTGGAGCGAAGCGAAGATGATGATCGTGGGAAGGACGTTCGGGAAGATATGGCGGGTCATGATGTGGACGTTCGATCCGCCAAGGGCTCGCGCGGCGGTCACAAACTCAGCCTGCCTGAGGCTTAGGGTCTCCCCGCGAATCTGACGCGCGAAGTACGGCCAGATAAGCACCGTGATGATCCCGACGACAAGCCCAGTGCTTGGCCCAAGGGAGACGGCAGCAACGATGGCGAGGAGGAAGATGGGAATGGACAGAAGAATATCTGTCAGTCGCATCACAACGGCCTCCGCAATGCCGCCGGTGTATCCTGCGAACAGACCGATGACACTTCCGAATAGCCCGCTCAACAGAATGGACACAGCTGCGATGCCTAAGGAGACGCGAGCCCCATAGACGATCCGGCTGAAGATATCCCGGCCCACTTGATCGGTCCCCAAGAAGTGAGAGGCCGCCCCCCCTTCAAAGCCCCATGGAGGACGCAACGTGTCCTGGAGGGAGGTCCTGGCAGGATCATGGATGGTGATCAATGGCGCAAAGATCGCAAGGATGCTCAGCAGCGCGAGTATCGGGACAGGCCACCAGGTCATAAGCCACCTGCGCCAGGACCGCAGTTGACGCATCCACGCCTCAGCTCGCACGGCGGAGCCTCGGGTCTATGTAGTAGTAAGCGATGTCCACCAAGAGGTTCCCCACGATGATAAGCGCGGCGAGCAGAAGCACGATGGTCTGCACCATCGGATAATCACGGAAGTGGATGCTGGTAACCACGGCCCGCCCGACACCAGGCCAACCAAAGAGGGTCTCAACAACTACCGCGCCTGTGATCAAGCGAAGGAATATCACGCCGGCATAGGTCACGATAGGCAGCAGGGCGCTGCGGAATGCATGCCGCCACACCACTGACCTCTCGTGCAACCCCTTTGACCTGGCTGTCCGGATATAATCCCGGCCCAGGACCTCAAGCATGCTTGCACGGACCACCCGGACCAATGGTCCGGCCAAGTACCAGGACAGGGTAACGGAAGGAAGAATCAATTGCTTCCAAGAGCCTTTGCCTCCGGGGGGCACCCACTGAAGCCAAACGGCAAAGATCAACATGAGCACAAGGCCCAGCCAGAATGAAGGGAAAGAATTGCCCAGAAGGGAAACGAAGCGAATAAGCAAGTCAACGACGCTCCCCCGCTTCAGGGCAGCATAGACGCCCAAGGGGACTGCAACTAGGACAAGCACTGCGATGCTTACGCCGGCGAGTTGCAGCGTCGCCGGAAAGGCATCCAGAGCGGATTCCAATGCAGGCTGGCGCAGACGGATGGATTTGCCGAAGTCCCCCTGAAGGGCATCTCCCAGGAAGATGAAATACTGCCGTAATTGGGACTTATCAAGGCCGAGTTCTTCCTGTAAGCGGACCTTGTCCTCCGGCGTTGCATTCAAGGGAAGCAGGACGGAGGTGGGGTCACCGGCCATCCTGATCAGGACAAAGACGATGACGGTGATGGCAAAGAGCGCCACCACCGCTTGCGCCATCCTCCCTGCGATCAATTTCCCCATGCGTAGACGGCTCCCCGGTCACTGCCCGCTGTATCTGGCTTTGCGCTTCTCCACAAAGGCTCTTGTGCCTTCGTTGTAGTCCGGACGACTCCGCAACTGCTCGTACATGACCCGTTCAAGAAACCTCGCTGAGCTCAGTGGGACATCAAGCGCCTTGTACACGAACTCTTTGTGATACTGGGAAACCAGCGGTCCATTAGCGCAGATTGTCTCAGCGAGGCGTCTGGCTGCCTCCATAAGCCCATCCGGAGGCGTTACCTCCTGAACCAAACCGATTTGGAAGGCCTTGTGCGCATCAATGGTCTGTCCGGTGTAGAGGAACCAGAAAGCCCAGCCAAGTGGAAGTGAGCGAGGCAGCATGTGCGCTTGACCGCCGGCCATGTGCGACCAGCGAACGGCGGAACACCCGAATTGCGCTCTGTCCGAGGCGATGCGGATATCGGCGTTCAGGGCCATAGCAAACCCCCCTCCGCCTGCGAAGCCGTTCACGGCTGCTATTATGGGCTTGTACACCCGGTCTTCCCAAACGAAGTCACTATAGACAGTCGGAGCCTTCACCGCTCGACCCGGTGTGGCGAATTCAGGCAGTTTGCCCTCCGATCGGGATAAGTTATCCTTCAAATCGCCGCCCGAGCAGAAGGCATCTCCCGCACCGGTGAGGATCGCAACCCAGGCATCGTCATCATCTCTGAAGGTTTCCCAACAGCGGGTCAACTCATCCCGCAGCTGGGCGTTGATGGCGTTCTTTTTGTCCGGCCGGTTCATCGTGATGGTCACGACGTGCTCGTGCTTTTGATACAGAGCCAAAGATCCCATATGCTCACACTCCAATCTCTGCGCTAATACAAGGCCTTCTCAGCCTGCAATTCCGTGAACTGTCCGTCATCCTTCCCCAGGAGCGCCTGACAGACCACACGCGTATGCTCGCCGAAAAACGGCGTTGAGGTTCTAAAACTCCCAGGCGTTTTGGAGAGGAGGATGGGTAGCCGCTCCGCAGCAACTTTTCCCATCTCAAGCTCTTCCATCTCAACGAAGAAATTCCGCGATCGGTACTGCGGATCCCGTTTGACCTCGTCCTCCACATCCTGCACTGCCGCTGCCGGGATCTTGCAAGACTGGAGACGAGCCATGACATCATATTTCGTTAGCGATTGCGTCCATCGCCGGACCCCTCGCTCGATCTCTGCCTGGCGCGCAGGCGAAGAGGCGACCATTGTCAAGGTGACGCCTCGGGCCCAATCCGGACGGCCCAGCGCTTCGCAGAAGGCATTCCACTGTGCTTCGGTCTCGATCGAAATCGCGCACCACTGGTCCTCTCCCGCGCATGGGTAGACCCCCTGCAAGCCGGACCCCCAATGACGATTCCCCCTGGGTCGGGACTCTCGGTGGTTGACCAGCGTATCTAGGAAGATCGGGGCCAGCGTCATAGAGCCGACCTCTGCCTGGGACAGGTCTATCCACTGACCCTCCCCTGTCTTGCGGCGGTGGATGAGCGCAGCCATTACTGCGAAGGCTCCGCACACACCAGAGAGGAAGTCCGGATGTTGGGACCGGGCCTCAGCTGTCGGCGTTTCAGCATCCGGGTAGTTCCAGAGATAGCTCATGCCAAGCATCGCTCCCAGGTTCGGTCCCCAGGAGGCATAGGAGGCCCAGGGACCTGTAGAGCCATAGCCACGAAGGCCGGCCATCACAATGTCGGGGCGGATCTTCCGTATGTTCGGATAGTCCAGTCCTAAGCGCGGAAGAACTCCGAGGGAGAAATTCTCGATGACGACGTCGCTCACCTGAACCAACTGCTTCACCAGGTCTAGGCCGGACTTCGTGTTGAAATTAATCGTTGCGCTCTGGAAGTTCCGGTGAATCTTCACGAAAAAAGGAGTCTTATCCCAGGCGTTCGGATCGTTCCCCCCGCGGTGGCCGTCAGGACGCATTCTAGACTCCACATGGACGACTTCTGCGCCGAAGTAGCCGAGGGCGTTCGCAGTCATTGGGCCTGCGGCCCCAAGCGTCAGCGAAAGGACGCGGCTATCCTGAAGGGGAAGGCGGCGGGGGGGAAGTAGTCTTGTGGTTTCCACGTCAGACAATTCCTCCTGACTGAAGGGCTTTGAGCTCCGTGTGGGATAGCCGGAGCTCTCCGCAAAAGACCTCCGTATTATGCTCACCGAGGGTCGGGGCTCGTCGTAAAACAAACCCAGGAGAAGCGCTGAACCGAAAGACCGGGTTCGTTTGGGGGTACGCTCCCGCAACTGGGTGGTGCACCGTAGTGAGAAAGCCGCGCGCACGCGCTTGGTCACTCTGGACGAATTCGGCAGGTGTGTTCAGCGGAGAGGCGGCGATGTGTCTCCGCTGTGCCTCTCGAAATATGCCGTCCTTGGTATAACCACGGCAAAGCCGCTCAATGAAGGGATCTATGATTTCGCTGTTCTGCCACCGCAGCTTCTGGTCATTGAAGATTTCAGACATCAGCTCCGGCGGACGCCCCAGCCAATCCAGGAGCGATTGCCAGTGCTTCTTCGGCATGATGAATATCCGGATGAACCCGTCTTTGGTAGGGTACACATCGTAGAGGTCAAAGAGGCGCTTCTTCCAACTCTGGCGAAAGGGTTTTTCTCCGGTTGCGGTGTAGACCGGGACCGCATACCCGGCAGTAAAGGCGGCGGCCTCATGGATGGACACGTCCACCAGCTGCCCTTCTCCCGTCAGAGCGCAGTTGTAGTAAGCGATAAGGCCGCCCAAAGCCGCATAACCGGAGGCAACAGCGTATGCCAGCTCCCCCGGCGCAACGATGGGGGGCATCCCCGGCTCGCCACTGGTTGCCATGAGACCTCCGAGCGCAAAGCAGATGAAGTCATTGGCGGCGTAATTCCGATAGGGCCCCGAAAGGCCGAACTGGGTGATGGATACGTGGGCCAATCCAGGACTGGCCTTCATCAGGGCGCTATGTCCGATACCGCACCTGGCAAGACTATCTTCCCCAGCGTCTTCCACAAGGATGTCCGCCCGGCCCACAAGCCGCAAGAGGAGTTCCCTCCCGGCAGGTTTGCTGTAGTCAAGAGTGATGCCGCGCTTTCCGGCGTTGTAGTGGAGGAAGGTCAGGCTACGCTCGGGATCTGGAGTGTCAGCGATGAAAGGCGGGCGTTGGCGAGCGGAGTTACCGTCCGGGGGCTCCACCTTGATGACATCTGCCCCCGCATCAGCCAAGAGCCTTCCGCATAAGTCCCCAGCCCTCCCTGCAAGATCGAGGACTCTGACTCCGTGCAGGGGCCCAAAAACTACACCGGGGCGAGAAGAAGCAGCTTCTCGCCCCGGTGTCTTCATACCCATGCGCTCCGCCCGGGCCCTGTTTGGCCCAGTAGGCTGGTCTAGTTCACCGTCAGATGCTCGAGATTGTGGACACGAAGGTGTCCGGAAACCAGCGGCCATTTGTCAATGCGCTGGGAGGTTGCGTACAGCTTGGGAAGCACGAACATGGGTACCCAGTAGTGGTTATCCCGGAAGTACTTGTTAATCGCAAGAATCGGCTCCCTCCGCTGCTCAGGTGTAAGGCCCGCATTCGCCTTATCCAGCATGGTCTCAAGAGCGGGGCTGCCGAACCAGACCGGGTTCGCTACGTGGTAGAAGAAGTTGTAGTAGCGCATCGGGTCGGGGTCGGAGAAGTTGCAGTACCAGTAGTAGGTCAGCTTGGGCTGAGTGATGTTGAGCAGGATTTCGCGGAAGACGGTGAAGTCTGCCGGAACCGTCTTCACCTTCACGCCGATCTGGCGCCACTGGTCCGCCACCACATCATGAAGGCCGAGGCCAACCGGGCCGCTGGCCTGGTCGTAGATGGGGATCTCTAATTCAAAGCCGTTGGCGTATCCGGCCTCCGTTAGGAGTTGCTTGGCCTGGGTCTGGTCGTAGGGGTACGGGTCGCCGTAGTACCACGACTGGCCGGGGAAGGTGCAGGCGCCAAGGGAGGAAAGCTGGCCTATGCCGCCGTAGAGCCTGTCAATGATGCCTTTCCTATCAAGGGCGAGGTTGAGCGCGAGGCGTACCTTCTTGGCGCGCTCCGGGTCTTTGCCGTCCACCCAGGGCAGCGTTCCATCGTAATTCTTGTGCGTCTCAGGGATCTGGCCGCGCAGGGCATACCACACGTTGTACCCGGCATCGTCCACCACCTGCTTCGCACCGACGCGGCGGGCTTGGGCGACCTGACTAGCGGAGATGTTGATGATGTCCGCCCTCCCCGTTGCCACAAGTGCAAGCTGGGTCGCGTACTCAGGGACGATTTGGTAATCAACGTACTTTACCGTAGGAGTCTTGCGCCAATGGTTGGCAACAGCCTCAACACGGATGCTCTGACCCTTGTTGTGACGCTCGAACTTGAACGGTCCGGTACCGACAGGCTTGGCTGCAGCCTCCGTGGTTCCGACACGATTCACCACGCTCGCATTGACAACAAGGAAAGGAGCAGAAACTGGTCCGATGATGGTTGGCAGCCACTGCGCGTATGGGATCTTGGACTTCATCTCAACCGTGTATTGATCCAGGGCGCGGATATTGGTCCGGAATTCGTCCTGGGTTGTGCCGAGGAGAGGCCGGATGGTTGAGAGACCGGCGTGGCTCGCCTCACGCTCGTAGAGAAGATCGTAGGTTTTGATGACATCTTCAGCGATAAATTCATCGCCGTCATGGAACTTGATGCCCTTGCGAAGCTTGATCGTGAAGCTCTTGGAGTCGGACCCGACCGACCAAGACTCTGCAAGGCGCGCTTCAGAGAACCTAGGCGTCCAGACGGCCAGCTCCTCAAACATCGCATGCCGCGGGTTGAACATGGTGGAGCCGCCGTAATGGTGCAACCACAATTCACGCTCTAGGGTGTCCAGCGCCACAACGATGGTCGTGTCTTTGATTGTAGAGGCCGGCGTCGGCGTCGGCGCAGGTGTCGGCACCGCCGTAGGTGCGCGGGTTGCCGCCGCGGTCGGCGCTGCAGTAGGGGCAGCTGTGGGGACTGGCGTTGCCGTGGGGACTGGCGTTGCCGTGGGCTCTGCGTCGTCGCCGCCGCAAGCCGCGATGACGAGCACCAGCGCCATGACTGCCGCAAGGGTGGAAAGAACGCTCTTTTTCACCAAAATTCGCATCGCAGGCACCTCCTCAGGTGGTGAGATCCAGCCCGAATTCGCACGACTTGCACGCCGCGGAAGCAAATCGGCTTCCGCAGCATGTCCCGATGCTAGAGATTGTGCCTCCCTAGGGGCAAGCGTGTATACTTACGGCCTGCGGGGATAGATTTACGGGGAGTCGTGGAATCCTGAGGGGTGAGGTGGCGTCATGCAGACCGCTCGAACCAGCCAGATGCTCGGTGCGCTGTTGCGACGTTACGGGATGACCCGCTCTGCTGTTGCCGATGCGCTCTTTGTCTCAGAGGACACTGTTGATAATTGGTGCATCGGCCGCTCCAGCGTTCGCCCACATATGCTGACCTCCCTTGCCCATTTTCTCCGTGAACGCGGTATCCCTGCTGACGAAGTCGCGGAATATGTGCGCGCAGAGGCCACCGCCGGCGGTCTGGACCTCCAGCGTATGGCGGAATACGCCACCCGGCCTCCCACCACCTGGCAGCAGACTATCCTTGTGCTTATCAGCGACCCTCGGTTCGTGTCGCAAAGCACGATGATGTCCGGCATCTCTGCTGAGGTGGCAAACTCGTCATCCTTCGAAGTGGCGGTGCTGTCCGACTGGTCAAGCAGGCACCAGCATGTCCAGCAACTGAAGGCGATCAGATTGCACCGACCCGCGGCGCTGGTCATCCTCTCTCAATCAGCCGAAGGAGGAGAGGCAGGGGAGCTTCGGGCAAGTCTGGTTGCCGACGGTATCCGTGTCATCTCCTGCCAGCCGACCCACATCAAAGGTGAGACGATGGTGCGTGTTGATGAGCGCCACCTGATGGAGTTGGCCGTTTCCCACCTGTACAGCCTGGGCCATAGACACATCGGAGCGCTCTTTGTCCGTAACCACCCGGTGCAAGAAGAGCGGTTCACCGGCTTCCAGCAGGCCATCGCAAAGTACCGGCTGAAGCCGGATGACCTCTTGGTCAGGTGGGCGACATCCGAAGGCGAGCACCGAGCCGTGCAACAGCCGGTGGAACAGACCCCGGTGGCGCGAGCGGCCACGCATCTGGCGCAACGAGAGGACATAACCGCCATCATCGCCCCCTCTGAAATGGCAGCTGTGAGCATCCTGCTCAGCCTCCGCAGAGAGGGACGCCGCTGTCCGGGCGATGTGTCCGTCTTGGCGATCCGCCCTTGCGCATGGACGGATTCCCTGCTGAACCCGCCGCTTACCCATATCAACCCGCCGTACTACGAGACGGGCAGGCTTGCCGGACGCCTCGCGCTTGGACTGGACAAGGGCTCCGCCTTCACTGAAGTCACTCGGCTTGATGACCATGTCATCTGCGCCCGGACGGGCGGCACTGTTGGGCCGGCGCGGCCTGGATAGCCGGAATCCGAACAGATTACCCCTTTCCCGGAATGCGCCTCGGCTGCACTTGTCTCGACCCTCTGCTAAGCTAACATCAAGCAGATGCTTCTCCTTCCTGGAAGCGAGGCGCTGATGAGCTTGGGGTTCCTTGAATACGATGAGCATGTCCTGTACATCACGCATTCGCTAACCGAGCCTGAACGCGCGAAACAGCCGGACCACGGTTTTTACCGGCGCGGCAAGCGGCCGGTGCTGCTCATCATTGATATGCAGCGCGGCTATGTCTCGCCGGAACCCAAGCCGTGGATCAAGGCGTCCTCTCCAGAGATCCAAGCGGCGGCAGACCGGGCTGTCGTCTCCACCGAGCGCCTCATCAAGGCGGCGCGAACGCACGGCATCCCTATCGTCTACACCGGCACCCGCTATCTGCCCGATGGAAGCGATTGCGGCATCCGCGCTGAGAAGTTCCCGTACCTGAAGGAATATATGCGGGAAGGCCTGCCCTGGCCGGAGATAGACCCACGCCTTGCGCCTCGGTCTGGAGAGCCTGTTATCTGGAAAAAGGTAGCCTCCGGCTTCTTTGCCACGTATTTGATGCCGATCCTTATCCAAAGAGGTGCTAATACGTGTATCATCGCCGGAACGGCAACCAGCGGGTGCGTTCGGGCCGCGGCGGTGGATGCGGTATCCGCCAATTTCAGGACTGTGGTGGTTGAGGAAGCGGTTTGCGACAAGAATCTGTGGGCTCACAAAGCAACTCTCTTTGATCTCTGGCGCTATATCGCAACGGTCGCGACGGAGATCGACGTCATCAACTGGATGGAGAGCTTGCAGGCAATGCAGCCGCCTCTCTCAACACGGTAAACGCCAATGGGACTTCACTTCCTCCAGCCAGATGCGGAAATCGCATACATCCGGACATCCCTGACCGCCAATGATGGCCTCGGTGAGTCCGATAAGGCGTTCTACCAGAAGGGCATACGCCCGGCGCTGCTTGTTATAGACCTGCAGCGCGGCTACGTTTCTCCTGAACAGAAGCCCTGGGTCAGGGGCCAGCCGCCGGAGCTGCAGGAAATCGTAGACGGCGCCATCGCCCAGACTGCACGGCTTATCCGAACCGCCCGTGCAGCCGGCATCCCGATCTTCTACACCGGCGACCGATTCCTCCCGGACGGCAGCGACTGTGGCATCAGGGGTGAGAAGTTTCCCAGCCTAGGCCAATACATGCGGGCAGGTCAGCCCTGGGTGGAGATAGACCCGCGGGTGGCCCCGGCGAGAGGCGAGCCTATCGTGTGGAAGCAGGCGGCTTCAGGATTCTTCGGGACATACCTGGTGCCGATGCTCGTGCAAAAGGGCATTGACACCTGCATCATCACGGGGTGCGCCACGAGCGGCTGTGTCAGAGCCACAGCTCTCGATGCCGTCTCAGCCAACTTCCGCACGGTTGTTGTGGAAGAGGGTGTTTGTGACAAAAACCTCTGGGCCCATAAGGCCAGCCTCTTTGACATCTGGAAGTACATCGCCACCGTGGCTCCTGCAGACGAGGTCGCGGCCTGGATGACAGAAGCTTCTAAGAAGCACTCCTAGCGCCGATCACGTCATCCGCTCATACGGCTCGTCCCGCTTTCTGATGAACTGCTTGAGCGTACCGGCTGCCATCCCCTCATGGCCGGCCTTATGCTCATCGCTCACCATGCAGGACGACCAGATCTCGAAGTGATCGGCATGAGACCGACGCCATCCCTTCAAGTCCAGCATATGATTCACCGATCGCTTCACCGCCTGGACGGTGACCGGAGGCATCATCGCGATCCGGCTTGCAAGCGTCATCACCTCCGTCTCAAGCCTCGCGCGCGGCACCACCCTGTTCACAAATCCAAGGCGCAGGGCTTCCTGGGCATCCATGTAGTCCCCGGTCCACATCAACTCCTTGGCCTTGCGCACGCCGACGTCCCAGGGCTCCACCAGAAGCTCAAGGCCGCCGGCGGCCATGAGCACCACAGGGTCTCGAAAGCGGGCGTCATCAGCTGCGATGATGATGTCGCACATCGAGGCAAGAAGCCATCCGCCTGCAACGCAGTACCCATGAACCTGGGCGATGAGAGGCTTCTTGAAATCGTGGATAGCCAGACACTTCAGGGTAATCGCTTCATAGAAGAGGTCACGCACCTTAGCCGAGTCCCCTTCGAACCACTTGTCGCTTGAAGGTCCGCCGAGCGCCTCCGGGTCGCGCGGGAAACTCTTAAGGTCATGGCCGGAAGAGAAGGCTCTGCCTTCAGCGCGCAGGACCGCTACACGGACGCTATCGCTCCTCGCAGCAACGTTGAAGGCCTCGGCAAGCTCTTCCTTCATATCCTGATTCTGCGCATTCAGTGCCTGGGGCCGATTGAGCGTCACTACGGCTATCGGGCCTGCTGTCTCATAACGAATTGTTCGGTATGCCATCGTCGCCCCTCCGCTAGCGCTTCTGGAACGGCTGATCTCGCCGCCTGATGAATTCACGGAGGCCCATGCTCTCCCTCTCAGCGTGGAGCCGTTTGTGCTCATCGCTAAGGTTGTTCGCCACCCACAACTCTGTATGGAATTCGTGGCTCGCGCGCCACCCCATCAGATCAAGGGCATGATTGATGGAGCGCTTTGTTGCCTGTACCGTTCCAGGGGGCGAGAGCGCTATCTTCTGCGCGAGTCTCATCGTCTCTTCGTCAAGTTTCGCCGCCGGAACAACCCGGTTTACCATACCGAGCCGCCAGGCCTCGTCAGCCGAGATTGAATCGCCGGTCCACAAGAGCTCCTTGGCTCTCCGCGGACCCACATCCCAAGGCTCCACAATCGCTTCAACGCCCGCCGAACCCATCCGCACCACCGGGTCTGCGATGGTAGTGTCGTCAGAAGCGATGATCAGGTCGCACATGGAAGCCAAAACCCACCCGCCGGCGATGACATGGCCGTGAACCTGGGCGATTGTCGGCTTTTTGGTGTAGTGCACATTCAGAAAGAGGCGGAGCACCTTGTAGACGAACTGACGGAATTTTTCCGTATCCCCCTCAAACCACTTCCTGGGATCGGCGGCCCCAAAGGCGGTCGGGTCCTTTGGGAACTGCTTCATATCGTGTCCGGCGGAAAAGTTCGAGCCGGCCCCCTTTAGGATTATGACTCGGATAGCCTCTTCCGCATCAGCCCGATGCAAAGCAGCATCAAGCTCCTCTTTCAGAAGCTCGTTTTGCGCATTGCGCACCTCGGGGCGATTGAGCGTGATAACAGCAACAGGGCCGACGGTGCTGTATGCGATGGTCTGATAGTCCATAGTGCTCCTTACTGTTGTAGTCGCCTCGCTAAGCGAAAGGCAGGGGTAAACAGGCGGCTGAGTGAAGCCCTCTCCTCAGGCACAGGCGCAAGGAGCAGGATCTCAACTCCGGCAGCCTGATACTCCTGGATCCGCTCTACACAACGTCCTTCGGAACCTACGATGCAGGTGGCGTCAATCAATGAGTCGCTGATGGCCTCCTCTGGGGCGATTGGGCCGGAAGCCGTCCCTGCCCGTGTCCACGCTTCCACGTCTCCTGCGAAGCCCTGCGCAGAAAAGAGTGCCTGATAGGCTGGGAAGCGCAGGTAGAATGCAAGCATATTCCGCGCTCTCGCCCTGGCATGCGCGAGGTCGCTCGAAATGGCGATTCGGGCATACGCCGCCACATGCACTCTCCCTGACCGGTTTGCGTTCGCCTCTGCCGCGCGGAGGACAGCGACGGACTTCCGCAGCAAACCCACGGGGACAAGATGGAAAATCACGCCATCTGCAAGTCCGCCGGCCAGTTGGGTCATCTGTTGCCGCAGCGCTCCGAGCCATATCGGTGTGGATTCCTCCCGAGCAAGCTGCGAGCGCACCGCCCCAACATATGCGTCCATATCCCGGATAGGGTGGGGGGAGCCTAGTCCTTTGGGTCGGTTGATAGCGTCGTGACTTGTGCCAAGCCCGAGGATGAATCTGCCCTTTGAGAGCGCTTGCAGCATCGCCGCAGAGCGGGCCATCAAGTAGGGATGCCTCAGATAGATGTTCGCTACACTGGTTCCGATGTGCGCTCTGCTGGTTCCGGCGATGAGCGCCTGTGCGCCGGTCATAGCGTCGCTCCCAGGTTGCTCATTACAAAAGATATACCGCAGCCCAGCCTCTTCAGCCGCATGAGCGGCCTGACCAAGCTCATGCCAGTATGTGGATAGCGTCGGCAGCACGGCGCCGAGATCTGCCGTCGCCATACGTTAGCTGCCTGCCCGTGTCATTGACCGGGCCCCCTTTCTCCCGCTTCCAATTCCTTCATTACTTGAGGTGCGGCGCGCTCCTCAACAGTCAGCACCCCTTCCCCGAGTAGTTGGAGAACCTCCCTGGAGGTATAGCCGAGCAATTGCGTGGGGATAGAAGCGGCGCTTTCACCCAAGAGTGGAGCGTGCCCCCGGGGATATGCTGAGGAGGCGGAGAAGCGCATAGGGGAATTCATGACGCGCAGAGGCTTGTCGAATGCCGGGTCCGGCACCTCCACCAGCATCTCTCTCGCATCGGTATTCAAGTCAGCCGCTATCTCGGGAATCGTTCGCACGCGGCCGCAGACCAGGCCTCGGCTCAGAAGCCGTTCGATGGCATCATCAACCGAAGGGAAGGTACAGATCCACCGCTCGATAACGTGGTCCAAAGCCGCGACATTTTGGATGCGAAGGGCCTTGGAACTGAACCGGGAATCCGTTACAAGCATCGGAAACTCCATGGCCTCGCAAAGCGTCTTCCATGCGCTTTCGCTCATTGCCGCGAGCACCATATGGCCGTCCCGGCCCTTGTAGACATTCACGGGAGCGTTGTCCGTTCTTCCGCTGCCTGCGCGCAACTGCAGCATCTTGCCTTCGCTCAAGAGATACTGCTGGAAAGAGAGCTCTTGATGCCAGAGCGAGCAATCCAGCAGCGCGACATCAATATGTTCGCCGATGCCCGTCTGAAGGCGCCGGTAGAGCGCAGCCATGGTCGCTCCAAATGCGTGCAGCCCGGTTGTGGTATCGGAGTAGGCATTCCCCGTCCACATGGGAGGGCCGTCCGGATGTCCGTTAAGGGACATCATGCCGCTGAGCGCTTGGATGTTGTAATCGCCTCCTCGGCGGTCGGCGTACGGCCCATATTGGCCAAAGGCGGAGATGGAGCACAAGACCACCGAGGGATTCACATGTCGAAGGCGGGGATAATCCAGGCTCAGGCGTGCCATCACGCCGGGGCGAAAACTCTCCACAACCACATCTGCGATGGAGATCAACTCCAGTGCCAGGGCCTTCCCGGCCTCTTTCCGAAGGTCAATCGAAAGACCGTGCTTGCCGAGATTCTGCTGGATGAAATAGCCGCTGCGCCCGTTCCGCTGATATGCAAAGGTCCTTGTCTGATCGCCGGTGGGGGGCTCGACTTTAATCACTTCAGCGCCAAGGTCAGCCATAAGGCGCGTGCAGCTTGGCCCCGCCAATGCGCGTGAAAAGTCAACGATCCGGATACCCTTGAGAAAGTCAGCGTATGGCTGGCGCATGGATTTGCAGGCTCCGCTAGGAGTCATCCCGAAAGCCGTAATGGGCTATTTCAGTCCAGAGCATGCTACATAGGCCTAGATATCCTTCTGAAGGGAGGAGGGTACGGATGAAGATTTGAGTCTCGCGTAAGAGCTTAAGGCCGAGCCGTACGCATCTACACGCTTCGGAGAAGCGGCATCTCTTTGAGTCTGAAGGTCCGGCTTCTAGAATGTTGCAAACCTTAAGGACATCCCCTATGTCTGACCAGCACCATCTCAGCGAAGAGTCCTTCCGTCTCCTGGCGCAGGAAGCCGGTCTCGATCCGAGCGATGAGCATCTTCGCGTGTTACGGCCTGAAGTGGAAACGCTCTTTGGCGTGCTGGCGAGGCTCCGGGCGCTCCCGTATGCAGAAGCGCATATGACCCTTTTCTCGCCTGAAGAGAAGCGGAGGCGCGAGTGACGTCCTCCGATGTGACCAGCTGGTCAATCCGGGACCTCGCAGCGGCCATACAAAGGCGGCAGGTATCGGTCCTTGAAGTGACCCAGGCTTTCCTCCGCCGAATCGAACAGGTGGAGCCTAGGGTCCACGCTATCATCACCGTGACAGCCGACGATGCCGTTGCAGCCGCAAAAGCGGCCGATCAGGAAATCGCCCGGTATGGCTACCGCGGGATGCTCCATGGCATCCCCATAGGACTGAAAGATCTCTTCGCCACAAAAACGATACGAACGACATCGGGTTCCAAGATCTTCGCAGATTACGTTCCGGCGGAGGACGCTTCGGTCGTATCTCGCCTCCGTCAAGCAGGAGCCATCATCGTCGCTAAACTCATGATGACCGAATTCGCCTTCGGCGAGCAGGGGCGGAACCAGCATTACGGCGATGTGCACAACCCCTGGGACCTTGCACGCATACCCGGCGGCTCCAGCACAGGTTCTGCCGCATCGGTTGCCGCAGGCGAGTGCGCCATCTCGCTCGGGAGCGATACCGGCGGCTCTATTCGAGTTCCTGCCGCTCTCTGCGGCCTTGTAGGTCTCAAACCGACCTTTGGCCTTGTGAGCCGCTTCGGCATGACACCCCTCTCCTGGTCTCTTGATCACCCGGGGCCTCTCTCCAAGTCAGTGGAGGGCATTGCAGCAGCTTTGGAGGTTATCGCAGGCGAAGACCCCCGCGATGAAACGACCAAAGGAGCACGCCCGGAAAACTACCTGAGATCCTTATTCGGAGGCATCAACGGGATGCGGCTAGGCGTCCCCCGGGAATACATCTGGGACTTCATAGACCCTGAGATCGAAGCGACAGTGAGGCGTGCCTTTTCCCGGCTCGAAGACCTTGGCGCCACCCTGATAGAAGTCTCCATCCCTCACCTGGACGAAATGAGCCTGGTGATGAGCACCATTATCCCTGCAGAGGCCGCCGCAGTTCATCGGCAACTTGTTCTTTCTCGAGGAAGCGACTACGACCGCATCACGAGGATGCACGTGGAATCGGGCCTCTTCATCTCCGCTGCCGACTATTGCAAAGCCCAACAAGCCCGCCACGCCCTGAGCCAGGAGGTGGAAACGGCTCTTTCCGGTGTCGATGCCCTGGTCATGCCGACCGTTCCCGTCGCCGCACCCCGATACGATTCGCCGATCATCACCTTAGGCGCCACTGAGTTTCGGGTTCGATTCCTTCTTTCGCGCATCACGCGGGTCTTCAATCCCGGGGGATGGCCTGCGGTTACCGTTCCCTGCGGATATACCGCAGAGCAGCTGCCGGTCGGCATTCAGATCGTCGGCAGGCGGTTCACCGATGCTCTCATCCTCCGCATCGCATATACATACGAGCAGGCTTTGGGCTGGCATAACCTCATTCCCTCTCTCTAGTCATGCGTCGCAGCGCACACCACTCACTGCCAACCGCTCCATTGAGCGGCCTCCGCGTCGTTGAGATTGCCGATTTCGTGGCCGGACCTTACGCCTGCCGCCTCCTGGCCGATGCCGGAGCCGATGTCATCAAAATTGAACCGCCAACGGGTGATAGCTCCCGTTCCCGAGGCCCATTTCCGGGCCGGACGCCGGGACCGAATTCAAGCATCCTCTTTCACTACCTCAATCGAGGGAAGCGAGGTCTGATTCTTGATTGCTCCGAGCGGCAGAACCGCCCCCGGATACTCGAGCTCCTCAACGATGCAGACGTGCTGCTGCTTGATGCCCCGGCATCCACGATAGACCGGCTCAATCTCCGCTACGCAGAGCTTGCGTCAGTTAATCCCAGGCTCATTGTCTCCATACTGACGCCCTTCGGATTAACGGGCTCTAAGCGAACGTATCTCGGCGACGACCTGATCACCGTGAGCGCCGGCGGACTCGCCTTTGCGTCCCCGGGATTGCCTGATATGCCCCGGGACCCCTATGAGGAGCCGCCGCTCCGTGCGAACACCCATATCGGCGAGTACACCGCCGGCATCCAGGCCGCCACGGCAGTTTTTGCGGGGCTGGCGCGCAGAGATATCACCGGACAGGGGTGCGAGCTCGATATCAGCAAGCAGGAAGCCGTAGCGGCCATCATGACCTGGGAGATCGCCCACGCATCCCACCTTACGCCTAAACGGCGGAATCCTGAGGTTTTTGGCAGTCAGCCGAACGCGTACCTTCCGTGCAAGGACGGCTATGTTGTCGTTGCCGCCTTTCTGGACCACCACTGGCGCAGCCTGGTCAGGGTCATGGGCCGGCCCGATTGGGGAGCGTCAGAGGTCTTTGCCACCTCCGCCGACCGCGCGCGAAACTGGGACGCCCTTGAGCCGCTGCTCCTCGAGTGGACAACGGCGCACACCGGCGAAGAGATCGCCAAACTCGCCCAAGTGCACGGCGTGCCCTGCTTCCCGGCGTACGGGATCGGCCAGATGGTAGATTCGCCGCAAACCAGATCCCGAGGCTTCATAAGAAAAGATCGCCTGACCGATGGAAGCCGGGTGCTGCTGCCGGGCAACCCGATACGCGTGAACGCTCGCCGGGGGAGCACCGCCGGCCTGTCGGCTCCACCCGGAAACGCCTTCAGCTTCATCCCCAGAGAGGCAGCAACTGACCCATGGACGCAGCGGACGAGCGCTGGTCAGGCTGTCCACCCCGCTTCTCGGGACCCGCGCAAGCCGCTTGCCGGCATCCGCATCCTCGATTTCGGACAGCTCATCGCCGTCCCGTACGCTACGCAGGCGCTCGCATGGCTCGGAGCCGAAGTGCTGCTCGTGGAGAACCCTGAGAAGCTGACACTGCGAGGGCTTCCCCCCTACGCTGAGGCACAGCCTGGGGTGAATCGGAGCGGCGGCTTCAATCTGCTGAATACGAACAAGCAGAGTATCTGCCTGGATTTGGGCGAGGCGAGAGACCTGCAAATCGCCCGCGAGCTCGTAGCTGTTAGCGACGTGGTTGTAGAAAACTTCTCGTTTGGCATCATGGAACGCCTAGGCCTGCCGTACAAAGCAGCCCGGGCGCTCCGGCCTGATCTTATCTTCCTCTCGCTGACAGCATTCGGGCGCAGCGGGCCCATGCGCAACTTTGTGGGCTTCCACAGCGTGATCAACCTGTACAGCGGGTTGGCCTCTGTGACTGGATACCCGGGAGGGCATCCCCGCATTCTCGGGGCCTTCTTCCCGGACTACTTCAGTGGCTGCTATTGCGTGCTCGCTATATTGGCAGCCCTCCGGCTGCGCGCCCGCACAGGCCGGGGACAGTTCATTGAGCTCGCCATGACGGAAGCCCTGGCGACTGTTATCCCCGAAGCCATCGCCGCCTACGGGCTGAACTATCACGAGCCGACGCTCGTGGGCAACAAGGAAAGGGGAAAGACACCTCACGGCATCTATCGGTGCGCCGGAGCGCAGCGATGGGTCGCCATCTCCATCGGCGGCAACGGTCAGTGGGAAGCCTTCTGCCGCTCCACGGGCCATCCCGAATGGATGGCCGACCCACGCTTCCGCGACCCCGAAGCGCGGGAACGCAACGCAGCCGAGTTGGATGCCGTCATCGAGTCTTGGACCAGCCCACAGCCGGCGGAGGCGGCAGAAGAGCTTCTACAGAGGGCAGGCGTTCCTGCAACGGTGGTCTTCGACTCGGCGGACCTCATCTCGGACCGTCACCTCCTGCAGCGCCACTTCATCGCCGATGTTTTTCACCCGGAAATCGGAAGGCGCCGCATGGGCACCACGCCATGGCTCCTCAATGGCGAGCGCCCTCCCGAATTCAAGGCTGCGCCCCTCTTGGGTCAGCACACCGAGTTGATACGCAAAAGCCTGCTGCAGGGACTCCCCGCTGAGAAGGATCCCCTGCTAAGAGCCACGCCCGCAGAACACGCACCACGGTAGCAATCTATCTATAGTGGAGGTACATCAATGGCCCGCAATCACATCCAAGTGAAACCAGAGAAATTCCCATGGCTCGACCTCAACCGATATACGTTCTCGATGGGGGTCGAGCACAAGGGTGTCGCGTATATCTCCGGGCAGACAGGCAGCGCCTACGATGCCGAGTCCCGGAGTGTTCTTTGCAAAGGCGACATCGTGGAGCAGACGAAGATAGCGTGGGAGAAAATCGGCGTCATCCTTCAAGCCGCCGGGATGGCATACACGGACATCGTGCGAACAGTGGACTACGTTGTACCCAGGGGCTTCCCTCTGTATAGCAAAACCGGCGATGTGCGGCGGCAATTCCTCGGGAAGAGCCCCGTCGCTTCCACGGGGGTCCTGGTCCATAGCCTCCTTAGGCCCGATGCCCTTATCGAGATTCAAGCGATCGCAGTCAAAGGGGGAAAAGAAGTCGTCATACCCGCGGGGCCCGAATACGAGCGATTCAAGGATCTAACGTATGCTCCGGCCGTGAAGGCGGGAGGCAAGCTCTTCTTTTCTGGAGTCGTTGAGCTTGAGCCGACAACGGCAGAGAATCAGGCGAAGGCCTGCTACACACGCATTGACAAGACGCTGCAGGCAGCAGGAGCATCCTACACGAACGTGGTCCACATCGTGGACTACGTGGCTCCGATGACGGTTGAGCATTATGAAGCCATGGCCGCGGTCCGTCAGGCGCATTTCGGGGATAGCCGCCCCTCGGTCAACGCCGCGGTCTTCCACGGCATCCTGAATCCGAGAGGTCACCTAGAAGTAGATGTCATCGCATCCCTCACGGGCAAACGCGAAGAGATCCTGGTCCCTGGCTGGGAGCAGAGCTATCAAAAGCTCCGGTCCGTCCCAGCCGTACGGATGGGCAACTTGGTTTACTTTTCTTCGCAGGCCTCTATTGACCATACGACCGGCAAGACGGTAGTCGCTAACTACGACCTCGGAGCTCAAGCACGACAGGCATACCAGAACCTCCGGCAAGTCTGCTCGGCTGCGGGCGTCTCCATGGATGACATCGCCTACACGCTGGAACTGGTCCCTCCCACAGTCATGGGCGATGTTCGCGTTTTAGGGCAAGTGCGCCGTGAATATTTCGGAGCGAGCTTCCCAGCCGCCACCGGCCTCATCATCCACCAGAACATGAGGACAAACACCATCTTTTCAGTAGCCGCAGTGGCGCTCGCCTAATCGCGGGAATCTGTCTAGCATAAATGCTGGAGTTCACAAACCACTCTGGGGCTGCTGGTGGGAACGCTTCGAGAAGACGTAAAGAAGATGCGAGTTGAGCTGAGACGTATGCTCCATGGCATTCTGCATTGAACCGTGTTCTCTCGGTTGAACACTCTTATCAAACGGCTTGGCCTGTAAAAGGTGTCGTGCTCCACTTAGCACTTAGCCTGGATGCCGAGATTGGAACTCGGTGCCTTCTGGTCCCAAACCAGGCGCTCGCCCCAGGCTCAAAACGAGCCAGCCCAACGTACCGCCCCTCTCTTGGGTTGCCCGAGATCGTCTGCGACCAGATCCCGCTCCCTCCCCCTGCTACCCACCGGTCAGGCGCGAAGAGATTCGCTATCGTTGCCACCTTTGCCTCCTCGCGAAAGCCGCGAGCTCGCGGCTGGAGAATCGTCACTCGCGGATTGATGCTGCTTTCCGTCCTACCCCAGCCGCGCCGTCCTTCCCCCATCTGAAAAGATCAATTGCCCTGTGATATAGGCCGCATCCTCTGACGCCAGGAACAGCGCCAGGTTCGCCATGTCACGCGGCTGCGCCATGCGCCCCAGCGGCACCCCCTTCGCGATCTGCTCCACCACCTCCGGCTTGGAGAAGTTCGGCGAGATCATCGTCTGCGTTCCCCCAGGGCCGATGGCGTTCACATTGATCCCATACGGCGCAAGCTCCAGCGCCACCGCCCGCGTGAACATCTTCACCCCGCCCTTGGAGGCGCAGTAGTGCGGGTGACCCGGCACCGCGAACTCGGAGTTTACCGACCCAAGGTTCACGATCTTCCCCTGCCGCTTATTCGCCACCCAGTACCGCGCCGCCTCCTGCGTGCAGAGAAACATGCTCTTCAGGTTCACCGCGATCACCCGGTCCCATGCCTCCTCCGTCAGCTCCAGGATGCTGCCGCTCGTCAGGATGCCTGCGTTGTTCACCAGGATGTCGTAACCCTTGTGCCGCTCCATCGCCTTCGCGAAGATGCGCTGCACATCGGCGCGCTTGGAAACGTCCGCCGTCACCGTCACCGCGTCGCCGCCCCGCTCCCGCACCAGCCGCGCCGTCTCCTCATTCCCCTTCTCCTGATAATCGGCCGCGACGATCTTCGCCCCCTCCTCCGCGAACCGCAGGCAGATCCCCCGCCCGATCCCGCTCCCCGCCCCCGTCACAACCGCGACCTTCCCGCTCAGGCGCATACGTCACCTCTCTTATGGTCTCCAGGCCCGCGATGATATGGGTCACATCACCCCCTTGTCCAATGCCTCTTGGGCCGTCCCTTCTCCTCCCTGAGCATAGGTGATTCCCCATCACCACGACGAACGGCCCTACGCTCTCTGGGTTGCCCCAGCAACCCCTATCCCTCGCCTCGCAGGAGAGGAAAAAGGGTGAGGTCTCTGAAGTCCATTCCTTCTCGTCTGCGCCATTCCGATGGCATGTGCTCATCCTGATGAGCTACGCCCCTTCTTAGGAGCAACGAGCGGGCACTCGCAGGTCGAGTCTTCGAGACCCCGATGCCGCATCGGGGGAGAGGTCTCTGATTCCCTTTGCTCACCCCTGGCAAAACTTAGGTCTCCTCCCCCTCTTGACACCCCACCTCTCCAACCATATACTTAGTTTTGAACTGAGTTCAATATGTGGATTGTCCTCAGTTCCTGTTGTTTTGACCTGTTTTCAGGTCTTTTTCCTGCCGGGGCCCCTCTGCCGAGGGGCCTTTTCTATTCCGGGTCTTCATCCAAGCCCTCAAAGAATGTGCCGTAAGCCCTCCATTTATCGCGAACGCCCCATGCCCACACAAACGAAAAACCCCTACCCTCGCAGGGTGAACCGCCCCGGGAAAAGTGGAGGCTATTATCCTTGAGAGGAGGAAGCCATGACACGACCGGGACGGTATCCAGCGGAGGTGCGAGAGCGGGCGGTGCGCTTGGTGCAGGAGCACCGGGCAGAGTACCCTTCACCGTGGGCAGCGATCACCTCCATAGCGACCAAG
>VGPF01000023.1 GCA_016875535.1 Chloroflexota bacterium | reverse complement strand
CGCGGGGCGAGCCTCGCGCTAGGAAATAAAGGAGTATTGATGTACAAGTCCACGACGGGTCACCCTTACAAGATCATCTCGGGCGATTCCCACACCATCGAGCCGCCCGACCTCTGGAGCAAGTGGCTGGAGAAGAAGTACCAGGACCGCGCCCCAAAGCTGGTGAAGGACGAAGAGGGCGGAGACGCCTGGCAGTACGAGGCCGGCGGCGTGGCCGAGCCCCTGGGCCTGGTGACCCGCGTGGGCGGCAGCTTTGAGCAGCTGAAGTGGACAGGCTCCAAGTACGGCGTGAACATCCACCCCGGCTGCCACGACGGCAAGGAGCGCCTGAAGCTCCTGGACATAGACGGCGTGGACGCCGAGTTCCTCTACCCGCCCCAGCGCGCCATGAACACCTTCATGCGGCAGACGGACCAGGAGGCGCACCTGGCGGGCATGCGCGCCTATAACCGCTGGCTGGTGGAGGGCTTCTGCTCCGCAGACACCAAACGGCTCTTCGGCGTTGTGCAGATGCCGAATCTGGGCGTGGAGACGATGGTCTCCGAGCTGAAGGCGGCGCGGAAGCAGGGCGTCCGCGGCGTGGTCATCAGCACCTGGCCCAGCGGCGGGCAGTCCATCTCCAAGGCGGACGATGCCTTCTGGGCCGCCGCGGAGGAGACGGGCACCCCGGTGAGCATCCACATCTCCCTCGCGAACACAGGCCAGCCGCCCCGCAAGAGCAAGATCCAGGAGGCCGGCCCCGCCATGGGCTCCACGGCCTTCGGCAACTTCATGCCCATCATCGTGGAGATGATCTTCTTCGGCGTCTTTGACCGCTTCCCCAAGCTCAAGGTCATCGGCGTGGAGGTCGGCGGCGGCTGGGTGCCCCACTTCCTGGAGATGATGGACGACCGCTACTGGCGCAACCGCAACTGGGCCAAGACCCAGCTGAAGAAGGTGCCCAGCCAGTACTGGTATGACAACTTCCTGGCCACCTTCATCATTGACAAGATCGGCGTCCAGGTGCGCCATGCCGTCGGCCTCGATAACATAGCCTGGTCCACGGACTTCCCGCACCACGGGAACGATTTCCCCTACTCCCGCCGCACGATTGACGAGCACTTCGTGAACGTGCCGGAGGAGGAGCGCTACAAGATCGTCTGCGGCAACATCGGCAAGACCTACGGCCTGCTGAACTAAGCGCCGCCCTCTCGCGCGAAGCTCGCTTAAAGAGGCCCGCCCCCGCGGGCCTCTTTTCTTTCCCCTGTCACCCTGAGCGCTCCTTGTCTGCAAGGTAGCGAACGGGTCTACGTTAGCTGGGTTGGCTGTCCTAATCTACGCAGATTCTGCGTAGATTAGGACAGCTATTCGACGCAAGGAGGGGAAAGGGACGCTACCCTTTCCTGCGCGGGGCGAGGGCGTAGCTGGTGCTCCGCCCGCCTTCGGGGCCGGCGGCCAGGACGCCGCGCTCAACCAGGGACTGGATATCGCGCAGGGCGGTATCGTGGGAGCACTTGGCGAGCTTCGCATACTTCGCCGTCGTGAGGTTGCCCTGGAAGCCGTCCAGGAAGCGGTTCAAGACCAGCGACTGCCGCTCGTTCAAGGTGATGCCTTGGATGCTCTCCAGGAACCTCGCCTTGGCGAGCACCTGGGCCAGGAGGCCCTCTGCGCTGTCTATGGCGCGGCCCAGGCAGCCCAGGTACCACTCCATCCACGGCGTCACGTCCAGCCTTCCCTTTTGCGTCCGCTCAAGGACCTCGTAGTAGCGGGCGCGCTCCTGGCGGATCTGGGATGAGACGCTGTAGAAGCGCTGGGAGCTCTTCTCCGAGCGCGCGAGGCACATATCGGCGATGGCGCGGGCGATGCGGCCGTTCCCGTCGTCGAAGGGGTGGATGGTGATGAACCAGAGGTGGGCGATGCCCGACTTGAGGACGTTGTCCATAGGCTCGGGGCCGTTGAACCACTTGAGGAAGGCCGCCATCTCCCGCTTGAGCCTGGCCGGGGAGGGCGCGGCGAAGTGGACGCGCCGCCTGCCCACGGGGCCGGAGACGACCTCCATAGGCCCGGTGCGCCACGCGCCCACGGTGATGGTGCTGAGGCCGCTGCGCCCCGTGGGGAAGAGCGCGGCGTGCCAGGCAAAGAGCCGCTTTGCCGTGAGGGGCTTGGCATGGTTGCCCGTGGCATCCAGCATCATCTCCACCACGCCGTCCACATGGCGGTCGGCCGGCTTGAGGGCGCCGATCTCGATGCCGAGCCGGCGGGCCAGGGAGGAGCGCACCTGCTCGATGTTGAGGCGCTCGCCCTCGATCTCGCTGGTCTTCACCACGTCGGCGGTGAGGGTATGGAGAGAGGCCTCCTGGCGGAGCTTGAAGCCCAGGGCCGCCATGCGGCCGATGAGCCTGCCCTGCCGGTGGCGCAGGTCCGCCATCGGCTCGGCGAGCCGCGCCGCGTCCCAGGTGAGCTTGGGCCAGCCGGGCTGTTGATGGACATAGATTCTACGCATAACGTGCGTAGATTATAGCACAGGCGCGCCGCGCCAGGCAGATAATCTACGCAGAATCTGCGTAGATTAGCGCGGCTATTCGACGCAAGCATCTCCCTGTCACCCTGAGCCTTCTCCGGTGCAGAGCACTGGAGAAGCGAACGGGTCTACCCTGGCTGGGGTTGCTTGTGCAACCCGATGCTTCGCACCAGAGGCCTCAGGATGACAGGGGCGGACAGACCCACTGCCTTCTAAGCAGTTGCTCCACGACCTGCTGTTCATGAAACAGCTGCTTCCCCCAGCCGCCTGTTCCCTCGCGGTAAGAAATATCCCTCCAGGGATATTTCTTACGCGAACGGCGACTGAAGCGCTGCCGCGAAGGTCCAACAGAAGCGCCCTCTTTCGAGCGGCGATGTGCACTTGTAGCGGTGTCATTTTCATCTGGTGGAGAGGTCGCAGGCATGGGTTTGTAGCGCTTTGTAGCGCAGCTGTAGCGCTCACGCGGCTCGATCGGCCTGTTCTTTGTAGGCGAGGCCGTAAAGCGTCACTCGCTTATCGTTCACCGTGCCTTCGATGGGCACGAATCGGTTCCTTTCCCGCGTGAGGAGCACGCGCACACTCTTGGGGTTCAGCCCCAGGTCCTTCGCGATCTGCACCGGCGTGCTTGCCTTGTTCTCCAGGAGATAGGCCTCGATCACCTCCGCCATGGTGGGCGTGCGGTTGGCGTCCAGCTCCGGGAACTCCGCCAGACTGGAGCTGCGCGCCTGCTTCAGCCCCGCCTCGTCGTACTCCAGGGCCAGCACCTGCATGGGGCGCGGGCGCACATCGTTCGCCTTGGTCATCTCCAGGCCCAGGCCCATCAGGTTCTCGCGCTGCTGGCTGTGGGACGCGCACCTCCACATCGGCGCCGTTGCGGAACATCGTAGAGCCGAAGAGTTGCGATTCATCGGCCCGGGGCGTGTGGCCGATCCACAGTATCGCCACCCCAAGGGCGTTGCCGGCGTCCATCACGCGGTTCGCCGTGTCGTCGTCCGTCAGCTTGCCGTAGCCCGTGCGGGAGATGCTGTCCACCACCACCAGGCCCACCGCGCGCTTGGCGATGGCCTCCCGCAGGGGTTCCACCAGCGCCTCAAAGGGGCGGCCCCGGGCGTTGAGGGTCAGCAGCTCGCGCTCCACCGGCAGGCCCAGGGCGCGGTTGACGAGGGCGATGCGGTTGCGGACGGATTCGCGGCTGCGCTCCAGGTTGACGAAGAGGGCCCTGCGCTGCAGGACGGGCCAGAAGGTCTGGACGCCGGCATCCACGGAGACGGCCATGAGGAGCGCGAGGGTGCTTTTGCCCTTGCCGCCCTGGGCGAAGAGGATGGTGGAGCTGTGCTCCAGGAGTTAGGGCGTGAGGATGAAGCTGGGCGGGCTGAGCTTGCCCTGGAGCGCCTCCGGCTGGTCCCGGGCCATCCAGGCCTCCCAGAGGCCGCCGCAGAAGGCGTGGAAATCGTGCCGCATCTCCTCGTAGGCGTAGGCGGCGCGCTCCTCCGGGGTTTGGAAGGCGTCATAGACGCTTTTGATGAGGCGGTTGCGGTCCTCCACGCGCTCCACGTTGCAGAAGGTCCAGCCGTAATTGGCGCCGTTCACATAGACGCTCAGCCGGGCGTGGACGCGCCCGCGATCGAGGCGGACGGACTCGGCGGCGAAGGTGATGGTGAGGGCGGTGAAGCCGTCGTAGCTCCTTGTCACGCTGGAGGTGACGCGGTTGTTCGACCATTCGTAGGTGGGCGGCATGGTGACCTTTTGTCACCCTGAGCGCTCCTTGTCTGCAAGGAAGCGAACGGGTCTACTATTCCGTGGCTCCTTCGGCTGATCCGATGCTTCGCACCAGAGGCTTGCCGAAACTCCGCAACATTCGATGGGTTGACGGAACCGGGGTTGGCCTATTGGCCGTAGGCGTTCCTCCTCTCCTTTTTCCAAAGCGGCATCGGCTTTGGGGGCGATGGGGGCAGGCGCGCCGGAGGCGCCTCCGGGGGATCGTCCGGCTCCTCGCCCAGGACGTCGGCGATGGCCGAATCGAGGCGCCGGGAGGCCTCGTTCGCCTCCCTGACGCGGTCCCATTCGCAGACCATCTGCCGCTCTCGCTCCGTGAGGGCGATGTTGAAGCTCCGCGCGATGGCGGCGAAGGGGATCCGCAGGCCGTAGAAGGAGCGCAGCTGCCTGAGGAGGCGTTCCCGCTCGGGATGGTTGAGGACGTGCATCGTGATCTTCTGCATCAGCCGCTCCGCCGAAACATGCCGCTCCGCGTGATCTTCCACAATCACCTCTCGTTTAGGACTTCCTCTACTTATAAGTATAGGAGCCACTGTCTAGTGGCGGATGGCGTGAGTGGAAAGGCCCTGCTGGGCGGGGCGAACCCTGCTCTCCGCTTCCTGAATCCCCGTGTCGTCCCCGTCTCCTGCCGGACCCGGCTTGCGCCCGTGTGCCTCTTCCTATATACTGGTAGCGTCCCCCGTGAAGCGCAGCCCGATACCGTGTTGCCTTCCAAGGGACAGGTCGGCGGCGCCGGGGAGGCGTTGGATCCAGGCCCGAGTGGCGCAACGGCAGCGCACCCGATTTGTAATCGGGGGGTTAGTGGGTTCGAATCCCCTCTCGGGCTCCAGCCTCCCGGCTAGCCCTTTACGGACAGAGGAGCGAAAGATATACTTGACGATCGTGTGATTGCAGGGTCGCTGGACAGCCTGCAAGAGGTCGGCTTGCAGGGGTGGGTGAGCGGCTAAAACCGGCAGACTGTAAATCTGCTGCCTAACGGCTACGTAGGTTCGAATCCTACCCCCTGCACCATAGATATAAAGGAACTTATAGGGCACCAGCCCGTAATCATCATTAGGCCCAGATAGCTCAGTTGGCAGAGCACGTTCTTGGTAAGAACGAGGTCACCGGTTCAATCCCGGTTCTGGGCTCCAGAAATGAAGGAGTAGGCACATGGCTAAGCAGAAGTTTGAGAGAACGAAACCGCACGTGAACGTCGGCACCATCGGCCACATTGACCATGGCAAGACGTCGCTCACCTCTGCCATCACCAAGGTCCTTGAGCTCAAGGGCCAGGCGAAGCAGAAGAGCTACGCCGATATCGCCAAGGGCGGCGTGGTGCGGGATGCCTCCAAGATCCTCACGGTGGCCATCTCCCACGTGGAGTATGAGACGGATAGCCGCCACTACGCCCACGTGGACTGCCCCGGCCATGCCGATTACATCAAGAACATGATCACCGGCGCGGCCCAGATGGACGGCGCCATCCTGGTGGTCAGCGCGCCGGACGGCCCCATGCCCCAGACGCGCGAGCACATCCTCCTGGCCCGCCAAGTGCAGGTGCCGGCCGTCGTGGTCTTTATCAACAAGGTGGACCTGATGGAGGACAAAGAGCTCCTGGAGCTCGTGGAGCTGGAGGTCAAGGACCTGCTGAACAAGTACAAGTTCCCCGGGGATAAGATCCCCTTCATCCGCGGCAGCGCCCTCAAGGTGCTCCAGAGCGCCTCCAAAGACCCAAAGGCCCCCGAGTACAAGTGCATCATGGACCTTATGGACGCCGTGGATAAGAACATCCCCCTGCCCCAGCGCCCCAAGGACAAGCCCTTCCTGATGCCTGTGGAAGACGTCTTCGGCATCAAGGGCCGCGGCACCGTGGTCACGGGGCGCATCGAACGCGGCACCGTGAAGGTGGGCGAAGAAATCGAGATCATCGGCTTCGGCGAAAGCAAGAAGCGTGTCGTCACCGGCGTCGAGATGTTCCACAAGTCGCTGGACGAAGGCGAAGCGGGCGATGCCGTGGGTCTCCTGGTCCGCGGCGTGGAGCGCGAGGATGTGGAGCGCGGCCAGGTGCTGGCCAAGCCCGGCAGCATCACGCCCCACACGGAGGCCAAGGCGGAGGTCTACGTCCTCAGCAAGGAAGAGGGCGGCCGCCACACGCCGTTCTTCACCGGCTATAAGCCCCAGTTCTACATCCGCACCATGGACATCACCGGCGAGATCAAGCTCCCGGATGGCGTGGAGATGGTGATGCCCGGCGATAACATCACCATGGATGTGAAGCTCATCTCCCCCGTTGCGATGGAAGAGGGCCTGCGCTTTGCCATCCGCGAAGGCGGCCGCACGGTGGCCGCGGGCGTCTTCACCAAGATCACCAAGTAAGGACGGGCGGCTCAAGCCGCCCTGTGGGAAAGAACCGAGAGAACGGCTATGGCGAAAAAAGGCGAAAACAGGGTCATCATCACCCTGGCGTGCACGGACTGCAAAGAGCGCTCCTACAGCACGGAGAAGAACAAGCGTAACGATAGCGGACGCTTGGAGCGGAACAAGTTCTGCCCCCGGTGCCGCACCCACAAGATGCACCGAGAGGTGCGGTAGGCCATGACCACGCGCCCCGGCCGCGAAAGCTCATCGCCCGCCTCCATCATCCCCAAGAATGCCGCGGGCTCACCCTTCGGCTTCATCCGGGACACCGTGGCGGAGATCCGGCGCGTCACCTGGCCCACCAGGGAAGAGGCCACGCGCCTCACCGTGATGGTCGTCACCGTCTCCCTTGTGGTGGGCCTCGTCCTCGGCCTCTTCGATATCGGCTTCTCAAACCTCGTCAGGAAGGTCTTCATCTAGCGGAAGGCCGCGGTGAAGTGATGACCATGGCAGAGCAGATAGAGCAGAACCAGGCGGTTGAACTGCCCAAGGATAAGGATGTGCGATGGTACGTCATCCACACCTACTCGGGCTATGAGGACCGCGTCAAGAAGAACCTTGACCAGCGCGTCCTGACGATGGATGTGAAGGACAAGATCTTCAGCGTGGTGGTTCCCACGGAAGACGAGATCGAGATCCGGGACGGCCAGCGCCGCACCGTGGCCAAGAAGGTCTTCCCCGGCTATATCCTGGTTAATATGAAGATGGACGATGCCAGCTGGTACGTGGTGCGCAATACGCCCGGCGTGACCGGCTTTGTGGGCCACGGCAACAAGCCGGTGCCCCTGGAGGACGCCGAAGTGAAGGCGATCCTCAAGCAGATGGAGGCGGAGGCGCCCCGCGTCAAGGTGGGCTTCCAGAAAGGCCAGAGCGTCCGCATCACCGATGGTCCCTTCGCGGAGTTCATCGGCACCGTGGACGAGCTCTATCCGGACAAGGGCAAGGTCCGCGTCTTGCTCTCCTTCTTCGGCCGTGAGACGCCGGTGGAGCTGGACAACCTGCAGATCGAAAAGCTGTAAGCACCTATTCCCTGTCCTCTTCCCTGCGAGGGAAGGGGGAGGAGCACGACGATGGCTAAAGAAGTATCCGCAATCGTGAAGGTTCAGCTGGAGGCCGGCAAGGCCACTCCGGCGCCGCCCCTGGGCCCCGCCTTGGGCCAGCACGGCGTGAACATCATGCAGTTCGTCAAGGACTACAACGCCCGCACGGCGCAGATGGCGGGACAGGTCATCCCCGCCGAAATCACCATCTATAAGGACCGCAGCTTCACCTTCGTCACCAAGACGCCCCCCGCCTCCGCCCTCATCAAGAAGGCCGCCGGCGTGGAGAAGGGCTCCGGCCTCTCCGGCCGCGAAAAGGCCGGCGTCATCACCAAGACCAAGGTGAAGGAGATCGCGGAGCTGAAGCTGAAGGACCTCAACGCGAACGATGTAGCCGCCGCTGAGAAGATCATCGCCGGCACGGCCCGCTCCATGGGCATCACCGTTCAATAAGCAGACAGGAAGTATCGGCATGGCAATCGCACACGGCAAGAAATATCGAGAATCCCTCAAGCAGATAGACAAGGCCAAGCGCTATGCGCCCAAGGAGGCTGTGGCCCTAGCCAAGAAGACCTCCTCGGCCAAGTTCGATGCGGGCGTCCAGCTGCACATGACCCTGGGCGCCGATCCCAAGCAGGCCGATCAGCAGGTGCGCGGCACCGCCTCCCTGCCCCACGGGCTGGGCAAGACCATCCGCGTCATGGCCTTCGTCGGCGGCGAGTTGGTTCGCGCCGCTAAGGACGCCGGCGCCGATCACATCGGCGACGACGAGACCATCGCGAAGATCGAAGGCGGCTGGTCTGACTTCGAAGTCGCCATCGCCACGCCGGATATGATGACCAAGGTGGCCAAGCTCGGCCGCGTCCTGGGCCGCAAGGGCCTCATGCCCAACGCCAAGTCCGGCACCGTGGTTCAGCCCCAGGACATCGCCAAGGCCATCGGCGAAGCCAAGCGCGGCCGCGTGGAATTCCGCCTGGATCGCTCCGGCGCCATCCATGCTGTCATCGGCAAGGTCAGCTTTGACGAGCAGAAGCTCCTGGACAACATGGGCGCCGTGATGGAGGCCGTGATGCAGGCCAAGCCCGCCGCCATCAAGGGCGTCTATGTCACCCGCGCCAGCCTGAACGCCAACATGGCCCCCGCCATCAGGCTCGATATCCCCGCCCTCACTTCGCTCAAGGCGAAGTAAAGGAAGAGACTCCAGGGCGATCCTGCATGGTCGCCCGCGAAGAAGAAATCGGCTATACTACATACTGGCCATCGTGCTCAAGACAGCGGGGGGCGCAAGCCTTAATCATCCCGCCGAGGCAAGAAGGCGCACGGACGGAAGCTTCACGAAGGCTTTTGCTGCGCCCTGTGTCTCACAGCACAGGGCGCTTTTATTTGGAGGCAAGGATGCCGACGCAGGAAAAAGCAGAACAGATCGCGATGCTGGAAGAGAAGCTGAAGAAGGCGACCATCGTCCTCTCAGCTGAGTACCGCGGCCTCACGGTGAAGGACGTTTCCGAGCTGCGCCGCCAGCTTCGCAAGAAAAAGATCGAATACATCGTCGCCAAGCGGACCCTGGTCCGCATCGCCGCCGATAAGGTGGGCAAGAAGGGCCTGGATAAGGTGATGAAGGGCCCCACGGCTCTCGTCATCGGCTACGGCGATGTGAACGAACCCGCCAAAATCGTCACGGACCACATCGCCGCCACCAAGATCCCGCTCACCGTCCACGGTGGCGTGATGGACGGACAGGTGCTGGACCAAGGCGGCGTGAAGGCCCTGGCCGCGCTTCCGCCCAAGCCGGTGCTCATCGCCAAGATGATGGGGAGCATGAAGAGCCCCCTATACGGCCTGGTCCACGGCCTCAGCTTCCACACCGCGGGGCTCGCCCGCGTGCTGGAAGGCCGCCGCAAGCAGCTGGAGGCCGCCGCGCCCAAGGCATCGTAACCACCGGAATCACCAGCCTTGGGCGACCGGGGCTGTGACGCGAAAGACATCCCAATAGAGCAATAAAGGACCTGGAGGAACACAATGGCCGCAACGAAGGAAGAGATTTTCGATGGCATCAAGGGCCTCACCATCATGGACGTAGCCTGGCTCGTGCAGCAGCTGGAGAAGGAGTTCGGCGTCTCCGCCGCCGCGCCCGTCGCCGTGGCCGCCGCCCCTGCCGCCGGCGCCGCTGCTGCCGCCCCCGCTGAGGAGAAGACGACCTTCACCGTCACCCTCAAGGAGGCCGGCCCCAACAAGATCAACGTCATCAAGGCCGTCCGCGAGGTCACGAACCTGGGCCTCAAGGAAGCCAAGGACCTGGTTGAGGGCGCCCCCAAGCCGGTCAAGGAGAACGTGGACAAGGCCGGCGCTGAAGACGCCAAGAAGAAGCTCGAGGCCGCAGGCGCCGTCGTCACCATCAGCTAGTCAGCGGCTCCGCCTTACAATCGGCTCTGACTCGCGTGCAAGGACGCATGCCCTATAATTGGGCATGCGTCCTTCTTGGTGGAAAGGCTAAGGATGCCAAGTGCCGTCATGGCCAGGGTTCTGAACGATGCGCTCACCGCTCAACTGAGCGATGGGCGCACCGTCTCCGCGCCTCTGGCCTGGTACCCCCGGCTGGAGCATGCCGCTTCAAAGGAGCGCGCCAACTGGCGGCTCATCGGCAAGGGCCGGGGCATCCACTGGCCTGACTTGGATGAAGACATCAGCGTGGAGGGCCTGCTTGCCGGTCGCCACTCCGGCGAAAGCCAGGCTTCCTTCAAACGCTGGCTTGAGGCAAGGGCTAAGCGAAGGTAACAAGACTCGCTCTTTCAGGAGGTGCGGCGATGGCAGACTACAAAAAGGTCGGCTTCACCCGGATGGCGGACGGCACGGCCGCCGATTACCAGATCGTCATGGACAACACCCGGCGCGACCGGCCCCACATCGTCGGCCACGTCCTGGAGCTTCTGGAGAAGCTCCAGACCGTCAACCCCTCCTACCAGATCTCGCGCTACCACCACTCCCTCCAATCGGCCACCCTGGCTGAGGCGGCGGGCGAAAGCGAAGAGTACGTCGTCGCCGCCCTGCTGCATGACATCGGCGATAGCGTCGCGCCCGAGAACCACTCGGCCCTCGCGGCGGCTGTCCTCCAGCCCTACGTGAGCGACCGCACCCACTGGATCGTCCTCCACCACGGCCTCTTCCAGGGCTATTACTACCTCCACCACTTCGGCAAGGACCGCAACCTGCGCGATACCTTCAAAGGCCACGACTATTACCAGGCCTGCGTGGACTTCTGCGCCAAGTACGACCAGTGCGCCTTTGACCCCAAGATGCCCGCCAAGGCCCTGGAACACTTCCTCCCTGCGGTGAAGCGCCTCTTCGCCCGGGAGCCATTCTCCGCCTCCAAGACCGCCCGCGAAGGGCGCAGCATCACCAGCCTTGGCTATGCCGTCGCCCAAGCCAACCAGTAAAGCCCCGGCCAAGGCGGAGCCGGTCACGGCGACGCTCCTCATCTCGTGCCGCGACCAGCGGGGCATCGTCGCTGAAGTCTCGAACTATATCTATCGCAACAGCGGCAACATCGTCCATGCCGACCAGCATTCGGATGAGGAGCAGGGCCTCTTCCTTCAGCGCATCGAATGGGAGATGAACGGCTTCGGCGTCCCAAGGGAAGGCATCGCCGCCTCCTTCGAGCCGCTGGCCGAGAAGTTCGGCATGTCCTGGCGCCTGCGCTTCTCTGACATGCGGCCCAGGGTCGCGCTCCTCGTCTCCAACCAAGGCCACTGCCTGTACGACCTCATCGCCCGCGCCCAGATGGGCGAGTACAAGGCCGACTTCCCTGTGGTCATCAGCAACCACCCTACCTTCAAGGCGGCAGCTGAGAGCTTCGGCGCAGAGTTCCACTGCCTGCCCGTGACGCCGGGGACCAAGGCCAAGCAGGAAGAACAGATCATCCGGCTCATCGAGTCGAAGAAGATAGACCTTGTGGTGCTGGCCCGCTATATGCAGATCCTCAGCCGGGGCTTTGTGGAGCGCTACCCGGAGCGCATCATCAATATCCACCACTCCTTCCTGCCGGCCTTCGTGGGCGCCAAGCCCTACCAGCAGGCCCACGAGCGCGGGGTCAAGCTCATCGGCGCCACGGCCCATTACGCCACGGCCGATCTGGACCAAGGCCCCATCATCGAGCAGGAAGTGGCGCGCGTCACCCACCGCGATACGGTGAGCGACCTGGTGCGCAAGGGGCGCGACCTGGAGAAGGTGACGCTGGCGCGCGCCGTGAGCCTCCACCTGGGCAACCGCGTCCTGGTCTACGGGAACAAGACCGTGGTCTTTGACTAGGCGGGCAGGCCGCCCTTTCTGTCATCCTGACGCCTCTAGTGTGGCATGGACAACCACGGCCCGATCTTGCCCCCATCCTTCCGCGCCGTCTCCACGCTTTGGTCATCGAACTCTTTGACCGCATCCCTGTTTGGGATTACCATTCCCCCAGCGTCGGCCGTCCACAGGCCGCCGGGGGCTGATCCGTGTTCTTCGCTTACTTCACCGAGTTCTCCTATAAGGACTACCCCCGCGATGCCACGGTGCAGGTGGGAACCAATACCCTCACCTTCTCCAATGCCCATCTGGATCGGGAGAAGGCGAGCGCCTATTTCCAGCGCTACCTTGAAGAGGCCGGCTACACCGCAGGGCCGGAGCATCGCGGCTACCTGCTCAAGTGCCACGTGGCTGAGACGGATGAAAAGGCCTTGGAAGGAGCCAGGGAATTCCTCTTCATCAACGAGTTCAGGGACCATGGCCGCCCCGAGTGGGCACATCCATCCGGCTACGGTAGTCGCATGGCCGCGAGCCAGTTCGCCCGCCACTTCGGCGTCAAGTACTTCGGCTCGGAGATGAGACAAACGTCCTTTGACGATCTGCTTTCCACCTACCGCATCGTGGCAGGCAGTCCCAAGACGGTGGTCAAGAAGCTGCGCTATCTATTTGAAGAGCTGCGCCCCAGCATCCTTGTCCTCTGGGCGAACGAAGGGCGCATCAGCCCCGAGCGGAGCAAGGCCTGCCTGCGGCTCATGGGTCAAGAGGTGCTTCCCGCGGTCCGCGAGATCGGCAAAGAGCTGGAGCTGCGCAGCCCCGATGAGATCAACGCTCCCGTGAGCCTGGCCCACGCTCGCGGCGAATATGCCGCCTAGGAGCGGCAGCGGGCGGATGCCAACCCGGCGCGCTCACGATGCCTCCTTCGCGATAACCGCCCCGGCGATGGAGACCAGGCTGGCCCGCTGCTCATCGGCGGGGCACTGGTCGTAGCCCATGGAATGGCCTGTGGCCCCATCCAGCATCCGCAAGGTCAGGTAGATCGGCGGCAGGCCGCAGACCTTGTGCTGGTCGAAGTCCTGCTTCACCCGCTGGAAGAAGCCGGCGTGGTCGCCTTGCGTCACCGCGTTCATCAGCGAGGCATCCGTCGCCTTTAGCCCCGCCCGCAGCGGCGGCGACCACGGGTAGGCATCCCCAAAGTTGGGGCCGACGTGCGCCAGGTCCGCCGCCGCGACGACGACCGTCCTCTTCCCCGCCGCCGCGCGCTGCAGCACCGCCATCGCCTGCTGGAACGGCTCGTAGCTCTGCGGGTCGTCCATCCCCGCGATGAACTCGTGGAAGGAGCCGCACAGGATGGGCACCACCTCGCACCGGCGCGGGCGCATGAAGTAGTGGAGCCAGATTGCGGCCAGCTCGATGGAGTGTTCATTCTTGTGGTGCAGCTCTTCGGCAAAGGCCCGCTCCTGGCCGATGGCCTCCGCAAGCTCATTCACGATGGCCTGCGAAGTCGGCAGGATGCCCCAGGGGGTGGCGTAGCTCTGGCGCGTCAGCGTCAGCCGCCCTGCGCTCCCGGCGTGGTCAGTGCCGAAGATGACCACAAGCTCCGCCTCCGCTATGGCGGGGGCCGCTTGGCTCCACACCTGGGCGTAGGTCTTCCAACCCCGGTGGTAGTCAATATGCGGCGAGATGACGCCCACGAACCGGGAGGCGGCCGTGCCCGGCCGGCCTCCCGCCTCTTGGATGTAGCGCCGCATCGTCGCTTCAAGCTCACCTGGGTCGGCGGGGTAGACCTTGTCCGTAAGGGCGGGCTGGCGGAAGGGCCTGCTCAGGTAGTCCCGTCGCGCCTCTTCCAGAGCCTGCTTGAAGCGCTCATCGTCCAAGAGCAGGCCCTGGCTCAACCCCTCGATGATCTGGCCCGCTTGGGCGGCCGTCATCGGATAGCCAGTCTCCAGGTGAAAGGCCGCCGCAAGGGCGGAGGTGTCTCGCGTCCCATCGCACTTGGCTAAGAGCGGGCCAATGGCTTCGGGCATCACAGCCATCTGGCTGGAGATCCCCAGCGGGTCGCGCAGGACAAAGTACGGCTGCCCATTATCAACGATGCGCTTAACGTCTATCGGGCGAAGCTTCGGGTGAGGCGGCATCGCCCGCGATTATACCTGTCGGCGCACCCTCTGCCATCCGCCACTTCCGCCAAGGCCATGCGCCACGGTAGCCTTAGCGCAGGCTAACGGTGGAGGCTGGCGATGGTGCAGGAATTGACCCTTTCCCAAAACGAAGTCTTGCCGCGCATCCGGGACCTGCCCAATGGCGATTGTCCCCGGGAGCGCTTGCTCCAATTCGGCCCAGGCGTCCTGAGCAACGCCGAGCTGCTTGCTATCCTCCTTCGCACCGGGGTGGAGGGCGAAAACGTTCTGGCAGTGGCCCAGCGCCTCCTTTCGCGCTTCGGCGGTTTGCGGGGCATCGCCACGGCCAGCTACGGCGAGATGAGCGGCGAGCGCGGCATCAGCGAGGCGAAATACTGCCAGGTCGCCGCGGCGATGGAGCTTGGCCGGCGGCTGGCCTCCCTCAGCGGAGAGGATAGGCCGTTCATCACCTCTCCCAAGGACGTCGCCGCCCTGCTGATGGCGGAGATGGCCCTTCTGAGCCAGGAACAGCTGAAGACCGTCCTGCTCTCCACCAAGCGCCAGCTCATCGGCGTCCGCGATATCTACGTGGGCACCGTCAACACCTCGCTGGTGCGCACGGCGGAGGTCTTTCGCCCGGCCATCAGGGAGAACGCCCCCGGCATCGTCATCGTCCACAACCATCCGTCGGGCGATCCCACGCCCAGCCAGCAAGACATTGACCTCACGCGACAGCTTGCCGAGGCAGGCCGCCTCCTCAACATCGAGTTGATGGACCACATCATCATCGGGCACACGACGTGGGTGAGTATGAAAGAGAAAGGCGTAGGCTTTTAGGGGATGGGTGGCGCGATAGTATCGTTTGTGATAAATTTCCTGTGAAACAAATGAGCCACACAGGAGATAGGCCGTGGCTCAGCTAGCAGTTCACGTCGCGGATGCCCACCGTATGATGACGCATGCCCGAGCGGTTCCAGGCGGCATCGAAGTGACCTATGCGGATGGCGCAGCCGGTCTTGTGCCCCTCGCCGCTCTGCCTGAGGTACGCGGTGACGTGGCTGTCAGCACTATCGAACTCCCCAATCCCTACCTCCTCATTGTCCGCGGCGCATCGGGCAAGGTTGCCGAAATGCCCTGGGACTTTGTCCGCCACTTCTGTGATGCCTCCCACCGTCCCAAGGCGGAACGCAGCGCAGTGCGCGGCAGGCAGGCCATGGGCTACCGCCTGAGGACGATGCGCGAAGAGGCGGGCTTCACCCAAGATAGGCTTGCTAGAGCCGCAAAGGTCGGGAGGGTGACGCTCCTGCGCATCGAGCGTGGCGAACAGTCGCCTCGCTTTGCTACCCTAGCGGCGATAGCCAAAGCCCTCAAGCGCCCCCTTCGCGACCTGCTCGTGAGCTAGAAAGGCCCGCCATGATTAAAACCCAAGGCTTGACCCATATCCAGCTCACGGTGAGGGATGTGAACCGCTCCCTGAAGTTCTACCAGGGTGTCTTCGGCATGGAAGTGCAGTACTGGCACGGCTCAAAGATGGTCTTCCTGCGGACGCCCGGGGCTAAGGACACCATCACCCTTGCCCAAGCGGGCAAGGGATCGGCCATCGCGGGCGGCGGCGTGGTGCACTTCGGTTTCCGTCGAGCGGAGAGCCAAAGCCTTGACGAGGCGATAAGGGCCGTCGTCGCGGCCGGAGGCAAATTCATTGAGCGCGGCGAACATGCGCCGGGCCGCCCATACGCCTATGTGGCTGACTTGGACGGCTACACCATCGAGCTCTAAGAATCGCTCATCTGCCGTCGCAGCAGGGCACGGTCATAGACAAAGGCCTCCCTGGCGCCGGCCAGACGCTTTTCCAGGACCTGGGCCAGGTTGCGCATCACCACATAGCCCACGGCCTTGTTCCCTTCCAGGATATCCCGCAGCTTGTGGCCCTCAAAGAGCAGAAGCTCGCTCGGCTCCACGGCGTAGGCGGACATGGTCAGCACGTGGGGCTCCACTAGGGCTGAGATGCCGAAGGCGTCTCCCGGCCCAAGGCTCGCCACCGTGGTGCGCGGCGTATGGCTGCCGTCCGGCCGCTCCAGGGCCACCTCCAGCGCCACGCGCCCCGTCCCGACGATGTAGAGGTTTCGCGCAGGGTCGCCCTCGTTGAAGATGCGGGTCCACCGCTCCACCATCTGCGTCTTGCCGATGGCCTCAAAAGCGGCGAGATGCTCGTCGCTCAATCCTTGAAAGATAGAGGCGGCCTTGATGTGCTTTCTAGACATGGCTATGGCTATCTCCGGCTTGAGCGTCGGGGTAGTGTAGCACGGCTCAGGGCGCGGAGACTCGGGGCGAATCTGGTATCATCTTCAGGAGTACTCTTCTGGAGAATCGTATGTTTTTTCAGGGGAAAGTTGCCCTCGTCACTGGCGCGGGCAGCGGCATCGGCAGGGCCTGCGCGCTGGAGCTGGCGAAGCAGGGCGCAAGCATTGCCGTTCTGGATAAGGATGCCGCCTCTGCCCAAGAGACGGCGAAGCTCGTCGCCGCCGTCGGCTCAGCCAGGGCCTACGCCTGCGATATCACGCGCCGCCCCGAAGTTGACCGGGCCATCGGCCAGGTCATCGCCGATCTCCACCGGGTGGACGTCCTGGTGAACAACGCCGGCAAGGGCGCGAGCGGGCCCTTCCTTGAGCATGCCGATGCCCAGATAGAGGAAATGCTGGATGTGAATCTGAAGGGGCATATCTACGTCTCCCAGGCCGTTGTGAAGCAGATGGCCCAGCGCAAGTACGGGCGCATCGTCTTCATCTCCTCCTCATCCGGGACGATGGGCGAAGCCTCGGCCTCCCTTTACTCATCAGCGAAGGGTGCGCTCATCAGCCTGGCCAAGTCCCTGGCTAAGGAGCACGGGAAACAGGGCATCACCGTGAACTGCATCGCCCCCGGGCCGGTGGACTCGCCGATGTTCCAGCGCTTCCAACAGCGCGACCCGGAAAAAGCCAAGGCCTTCTTTGAGCGCATCCCTATGAAGCGCCCCGCCAAAGTGGAAGAGGTGGCCGCCGCGGTGGCCTTCCTGGCTTCAGATGCCGCCGCCTACGTCACAGGCGTTACCCTGAGCGTGGATGGCGGCCTGACGATGGCCCCGTAAGGAGCACGCACCGCTAGTACGGCGACTTCTGCATCGGCCGGATGTGCCCAACAGGGCTGACGCGCTTGAAGGTGTTCACGTACCAGATCTCCAGCGATGGATGCTGGGCCCACTCCTTAAAAGCGGGCGTATTATCTCCCAGCATCTTCCGCACCGGGTCCACCATGTGGCGCACGTCCGTATCCGGGTCCTCGCTGTCCAGCTCGTAGAGGTGCAGCCACAGCGGCCCCTCCGTCTGAGAGAGGGCGTTTTCATATCGCGTGATCATCGTGAAGCCCTTGGGCATCCCCCGGGCGATGTAGCGGATGTGCGTATGCTCCGCCCAGCGGGTGAAGTCCTTATCACCCCGGATCATCACGAGCGAGATGCCGTTGATCGGCTTCTCTGAGACGTGGCCCTGCCCAGGTTCGGGACGCCGCCAGAACATCGTCTGGAAGGTCACCTGCAGGGCCGGGTGAAGCTGGCCCGCGCGCTTCCATTCGTCCCACCGCCGCTTCATCGTCTCGTAGGCCTTGCGCTGGTCCGGCCAGTCCGTCTCGTAGATTGTTGTAAACATCGCCTCAGGGACGCGGCGGGGGTATTCCGGCCGGTTCGGCGCGCAGTTCTTGAAGCGGATGCCGCTATAGAGCGCGCCGGTGCCCACCATTTTGGGGATGTAGGTCTTTTCGTACCAATCGTTGAATGCGGCCTCCTGCGCCGGGTCCGTGCAGTTGGCCATCTCGATGATAACGCCTGCAGGTGAGCGGTCTTCCATGGGGGTCTCTCCTTATCGCGCCTGGATGAGTTCGATGAGCTGGCCTTCCGGGTCTTCGATGAACGCCGCCGCGCCGAGGTTCGTATCCTCCAGCACCTTGCCGCCGTATGTGGGCACCCGCTTGAGGATCTCCGCCATATTCGTCACATTGAGCGAGATGTGCGTCAGCCCCGGCTCGTTCATCACCCGGCGCTGGCGTGGAGCCGTGCCTGTGGGGTAGTGGAGGAGCTCCAGCACAAACCCCTCACGGACCAGGTAGACGGCCTTCAGCTTCATGGGCGTCTTGAGGCGCAGGAGCTTGGCTGGGGAATCGCCCTCAACCGTCAGATCGCGGTCGTGCTTGAACTCAAGGCACTCCGTATAGAACTTCTGCGTCTTCTCCAGGTCACCCACGCAATGGCCGATGTGGTTGAACTTCTGAACCAGGTTCGTCATGCCTTCCTCCTTGCCTTGGGCCCCTTCGCCCTGGCCTTGGTTGCGCGTCTCCACGCCGCCAGCTTGCGCATGAGCTTCGGCTCCTTCAGTTCGATGATGAGATTGCGCCACTTCGCATCGCCCACGTTCGTGGCTGTGTGCTCCTCGCCGTTGCTGGTCACCCAGATCAGCCGGTCGTCTATGCGGGCATAGGCGCTCCTGCCGCCCCCCAGCCGCTCTGCGGTCATCTTGGAAGGCTCCAGCGTCACGATGAAATAGTCCAGGATGTGCCTGTGGGGGCCTACCGTTTCTCCCGGCTGGATGACCTGGTCCCACACGCGGAAGCGCTTGTCTTCCCACATGATGTAGTCGCCCACCTGGTCGCCCTGGTTGCGGTTCTTGTCTTTGGTCGTCATACCTTTGCCATAACCTCCCGGCTAAAGAGCCTCATGGATCGGACGATCTTCTCATGCGGCAAGCCGCCGAAGTTCATCCAGCAGATCAGGTTCCGGACGCCCAGCCGTTTCAGCTCCCGTACCTTCGCGAGGCAGGTCTTTGGACTGCCGATGATTGCCCGTCCGCCGGGGCGCTCGTTCTCGCGGGTCCGCTCGGCCATCGCCCGGGCGCGCCCCGCATGCTCTGCGAACTCCGCCTCGGTATATAAGGATGGGTGTACCGGCATCGAGTGCTCCATCAGGCTCACCGCGAACCGCTCGATGGATGGGTTTGCATCCTTCCATGCCTCCTCGTCCGTCCTCGCCACGTAGACGCGGCACATGGAGCCTGTGGCCCGTATGAGCGCCTGCACCTTCGCCGGGCTGTGCCCTGCGGCTGCGGCAGCCTCGCGGTAGGCCTTCTCCCGTTCGCGCGTCGTCTGGGCGTCAGCCGCGCCGATGAGCACCGGCAAGCCGCGCCTGGCCGCGTCCCGAAAGGAGTCCAGCTGGCCGCTGATGGCAAGGTAGATGGGCGGGTGGGGCCGCTGCAGCGGCCCTGGAAGCAGATGCACCTCCGGGATATTGTGGAACTTGCCCGTATATGCGATGGTTCGCTCCGTGAGCGCCATCTGCAAGATCGCCAGGTTTTCATCGAAGCGGTCATAGAGATCTTTGAGCGGAACACCAAGGCCGGCGAACTCCATGGGCGCATAACCCCGGGCCAGCCCTAAGTCCAGGCGGCCGCCGCTCAGGATATCCACGAGCGATGCCTGCTCCGCAAGAAGGACAGGGTTGTGAAGCGGCAGGATGGTGGCGGCGATGCCCAGCCGGAGCCGCTTCGTCCTTGCGGCGATGTGCCCCGCGACCAGTAATGGGTCAGCGGCGATGGCATACCCATGGAAGTGGTGCTCGCCTATCCACGCTTGGTGAAAGCCCAGACGCTCCGAGAGGATGATCTGCTCGATCCCCTGGGCAAAGACCTCCGGCTCGGATATCTTGCCGATCTGCTGAAAGAGGTTGAAGGTGGAAAACCGCACGCCGCAGCCTCGCTAGCCCTGGTGTGCGCGGGATGGTAGCACGAGGCGGGGCCGGGAACAAGGCAAATGGGCGAGGGGCTGGGGTGAGGATTGGGTCTGAGCACGCCTCGCTGCATCCTCTCTGTCAACCGTCGCATCCTACTGGTAGCCGTTCGCGTGCCCAGGTGTCCTTCTTGTATACTGGTCGCCGCATGCTTCAAAGGAGACGATTGATCTGATGTCAGGCATCACAGCCATCGGCGCATATATCCCTTGGTACCGCCTGCCCCGGCAGGCCTTCGCCCAGGCCTGGGGCTCGGGCGGCGGCGCAGGCGAGCGGGCAGTGGCGAACCACGATGAAGATACGATGACCCTGGCGGTCAACGCCGTCGTTGACCTCCTCAACGCCTCAGGCCGAGAAGGCATAGACGCCATCTACTTCGCCTCCACCACGGCCTCCTACCGCGAAAAGATGTCGGCCTCCCTCATCGCCGCCGCGGCCGATTTCCCCGCCACCGTCCGCACCGCCGATTTCGGCAACTCCATCCGCTCCGGCGCCAACGCCCTTATGGCGGCCCTAGATGCCGTGAACGCGGGCTCCGCCCGAAGCGTCCTCGTCGTCGCCTCTGATATGCGGCGCGGCTACCCCAAGTCGGACCAGGAGTCCACCTTCGGTGATGCCGCGGCGGCCTTCCTCATCGGCAAGACGAACGTCGCGGTGGAGATCGTCGGCCACGTCAGCCTCTCGAATGAAGTGGCCGATGTCTGGCGTCGCGATGCGGACTCCTTTGTCCGCACCTGGGAAGATCGCTTCGTCGTCCAGCACGGCTATGAGGAGTGGACCAAGAAGGCCGTTAAGGCCCTGTTGGATAAGACCAAGGTTGCTCCTTCCCAGATCACCAAGGCCGTCGTCTACACGCCCGATGCGCGGAGCCACCAGGGCATGGTGCGCACCTTGGGCTTTGACCCTGCGAAGCAGGCCCAGGACCCCATGATTGGCACAGTGGGCAATACCGGCGCGGCCCACGCCCTGCTGATGCTTGTGGCGGCGCTCGAAGAGGCCAAGAACGGCGATAAGATTCTCGTCGCCAGCTACGGCGATGGGGCGGACGCTTTCCTCCTGCAGGTGCACGCCACGCCCAAAAAGGCAAAGGCCGTCAGCGGCCATCTGAAGTATAAGAAGACCCTCCCCTCCTACGATAAGATGCTCGCCTTCCGCGGCATTCTGCAGACCAACCCGGAACAGCCCTTGCGCGTGGAGCCTTGGGCCGCCTCCACCACCTCCTGGCGCGACCAAGCGGAAACCCTCCGGCTCCACGGCAGCAAGTGCAACAAGTGCGGCACCGTCCATCACCCTATCCAAAAGATCTGCTACACCTGCCGCGCCAAGGACGATTTCACAGAGGTCCGCCTCTACGATAAGCCCGGCGATATCTACTCCTTCACCCGGGATAACCTTGCCGGGGGCCTGGAGCCGCCAACTGTCAACTGCGTCGTGGAGTCCGATGAAGGGAAGTGCCGCATCTTCACCATGGGCACTGACCTAGACGCCATGTCGGCTAAAGTCGGCCTCCGTGTGGAGTTCACCTTCCGAAAGATGCATGAAGGCGCAGGTTTTCATAATTACTACTGGAAGGTTCGGCCCATCCAGAGCTAGGCGACTGCCTCTCACACCGCTGGCGAGAAGAAAGGACAGACATGGGAAGCATCAAGGACAAAGTCGCGATAATCGGCATGGGCTGCAGCAAGTTCGGCGAGCGCTGGGATAGCAGCCCGGAAGATATGATTATTGAGGCCGTCTATGAGGCCTACGACGACGCTGGCATCAAGCCGGATGATATCGAAGCCGCCTGGGTCGGCACCCTGCGTTCCGGCGAGGCGGGCGGCATCATCGCCGATGCCCTCAAGCTCAAGAACATCCCGGTGACTCGCGTGGAGAACTGGTGCTCCTCCGGTCACGAAGCCCTACGCAACGCTGCCTTCGGCGTAGCCTCCGGCATGTATGACATCGCCCTGGCCGTGGGCTATGAGAAACTCAAGGATACCGGATTCGGCGGCTTGGGCGTCGGCCGCGGCACCAACCCTGTCCTTCAGGCCCGCGCCACTGCGCCCACCTACTTCTCCTTCATCGCCAACCGCTACTTCCACCACTACGGCATCTCCGAGGAAGAGGGCAAAAAGCTCCTGGCCCAGATCGCGGTGAAGAACCACCATAACGGCTCCCTTTCGCCAAAGGCCCACTTCCAAAAGCCGGTGACCATGGAGCAGGTCCTCAAGGCCCCTATCATCGCCTGGCCTCTGGGCCTCTTCGATTGCTGCCCCACCACCGATGGCGCCGCCTGCGCCATCATCTGCCGCGCCGATATCGCGCGGAAGTTCCGCCAGGACCCCATCTACGTCAAGGGCATCGGCTTCTCCGTGGACTCCATGCTCCCCATGATCCGCCCCGGCTTCGATTACCTGGGCTTCGGTGCCAACCGCAGCGCCGCCAAGCAGGCCTATGAGCAAGTGGGCATCGCCAACCCGCGCAAGGAGATTGACCTGGCCGTCGTCCATGACTGCTTCACCATTACGGAGATGGTCATCTATGAAGACCTGGGCTTCACCAAGCCCGGCCACGGGCCGGAAGAGGTTCGCGCAGGCACCTTCACGCTGGAAGGCGAGCTGCCCGTGAATACGGATGGCGGCCTCAAGGCTTTCGGCCACCCCGTGGGCGCCAGCGGCCTCCGCACGGCCTACGAAATCTATAAGCAGCTCCAGGGCAAAGCTGGCCCCCGCCAGGTGAAAGATGCCGAGCTCGGCCTCTGCCACACCCTGGGTGGCCCTCCGCAGGTCTCCTGCGTCGCCATCCTGGGCAACGCCGCGCCCACGCCCACCATCAGCTCCTCAGTAGCTACCACCGGCAAGGGCAAGTAGCGAAGCGGGCCGTCTGAGAGCGTCAAAAGGCCAGGGTATAATCCCCCTGGCCTTTTTTCTTTCCCCAGGGGGTCTTTCGTGGCCCAGCGTCAGCATAAGCTCTACACCAAAATGAGCTCTTGGTTCCATCTTCTAACGCCTCCGGCGGAGTACGCGGAGGAGGTGGAGATCTATCTTCCACTGCTCAAGCGCCCAGGCTTTCCTAAGCGCCCCACCTTGCTTGAGCTCGGCTCGGGCGGCGGCAACAATGCAAGCCACCTTAAGCGGCACTTCAGGATGACGCTCTCTGACCTCTCGCGGGAGATGCTGGCCGTCAGCCGCACGTTGAACCCCGAATGCGAACATGTGCAAGGAGATATGCGCACCCTTCGCCTTGGGCGCACCTTTGATGCCGTCTTTGTTCATGACGCCGTTGAATATATGACCACAGAAATAGACCTGCGTGCTGCGATGGAGACCGCCTTCCTCCACTGCAAGCCAGGCGGTATCGCTCTTTTTACGCCCGATCACATGAAAGAGACGTTCAAGCCCTCCACGGACCACGGCGGTAGCGATGATGGTATGCGCGGCCTGCGCTACCCGGAATGGACATATGACCCAGACCCAGCAGACACCGTTTGCACCGTCGAATTTGCCTGCCTTCTGCGAGACGAAAGGGGCAAGATCCGCGTGGAGCATGAACGGCATCTCTTTGGGCTCTTTCCTGAGCGCACCTGGATGAGGCTCCTTCACCAGGTTGGCTTTCAATCCAGAGCGCTGACAGACAGATACGGCCGCAGGCTCTTTCTCGCGGTGCGGCCTAAGCCGGAACCCTGAGGCCGAAGGCATCGTGCCCCCAACAAAGCCTAAACCGAGCGACACCTACTATGGCTGGTGGGTCGCCCAGTCGTTAGGCGGCATCGCGATGTACTGGACGGGCACCTTCAGCACCGGGATGACCGCCCTTTTTACGCCTATCCAATCGGCCTTCGGTCTCTCCGCAGCGGCCGTTACCTTTGCCTTCTCCATGAAGCAGCCTCTATAGCGGTAGTCGTCGCCCCCGCTGTGGGCCGGCGGCTGGATCGCAGCGGCCCAAGGGCGCTTCTCTGTATCGCCACGGTCTTCGGTGCCGCCGGCTTTTTCTTGGTGGCTCTGGCCCATTCCACCTGGCTTCTCTCCATCGGCTTCGCCATTTCCTCTTTAGGTGCATCCATCGTCTTCTCCGGCCTCGGACTTGCGATCCTTGCCGCCTGGTTCAAGAAGAAGCGCGGCCTGGCCATCGCGATGTTCAATGCCAGCGGCGGGATAGGCCGTGCTTTATCGTCCGCGGTGTCGTTTGGCTGGAAGGAGCGTACGGTTGGCGGACTACAGCCCTTGTGATCGCCGTCGGCGCGGTGGTGGTCACATGGCCGCTGGCGAGATTCATCAAGCGCTCCCCGAGCGAGTTAGGCCTGAAACCGGAGGACGAGGAGACAGCGGGAGGCGGCTCGGCTGAGAGGCTTTCACCGCGTCTTTTGGAAGAGAGGAGCCACCGTCTCAGCGCGGGCGAGCTCGTCTTCCGAAACAGGTTCCTTATCGTCACCCTCTTGGCGCAGGCTTGTATAACCATAGGGAACACCACAGCGAATCTTTTCCTTATTCCCCACCTTGAGGAGCGGGGCTTTTCTGCCGCCACCGGCGGCTGGGTGGCTCTGGTGCTCGGCGTTACGGGCGCGGTTGCCATCTTTACGACTGGCTGGTATTCGGACAGGGTAGGGCGGAAGCGCCTCATGATTCTCACGATGGTCTTGCAAGCCGTGGGGCTGCTTGTCTTTGCCTACGTCTCATCCATATGGATGCTCGTTCTCTTTGTCGTCTGTAATGGTGCCTTTGCCCGCTCGGTCACCACCCTCGTCTCCGCCGCCATTGCCGATTACTATAGCGAAGAGCATCGAGGCAGGGTCTTTAGCCTGCTCACGGCCGTCTTTGCCCTGAGCGCCTTTGCCGGGCCGCAGATCGCGGCAGTCGTCCGTGACCACGTCGGCAGCTATTCGCCGATGCTGGTCGCCTATGCCGGGTTATCCATTCTCGCCATCTTCCTGACCGCAGCCGCATCACGTGCGATGGCTCCGGCCAAGGCGACCCTGCCCAGTGACGCGATCCGTGGCCTTCTCCTGGTTCCTTGTGATAGGCTGGTGCCCCAAGAGGAGCGGCGAGCATGTCTTTCTATAAGCGCATCAACCACGTCTTCATCGCGGTGAACAGCATCGAAGAGACCGCCAAGCTCTATACGGACGTTTACGGCATGCCGTCAAGCGTCATCATCTCTTCCCTTCGGCTGGGTCTCCGTTCGCAGAAGATATTTGCCGGCAACGCCTATATCGAGCTCGTCCAGCCCCTTGAGCAGGACAACCCTGTGGCCAAGTTCCTTCGCGAGCGCGGCGAGGGCATATACCTTATCGCCATCCAGGTACACAACCTGCCGGGCGCCGTGCAGGCTCTCCAGGAAAAAGGCGCCCGGATCATCGGCGCCGAAATGACGGCCCTGCCCGATCACAGCCCCGGCGTCTTTCTCCATCCGAAAAGCACCCACGGAGCCCTCATTCGTCTCCTGGAAGGCTAGAGTACACACGCCTCCTGCGGTGTGATAGCCTGTTTGGGTCATGTCTTTCTACAAGCGCATTGACCACGTCATCATCGCCGTGAACAGCGTGGAAGAGACGGCCAAGCTCTACACGGACGTCTACGGTATGTCCGCAGGCGTCATCATCTCCTCCCTGCGGCGCGGTGTCCGCACGCAGAAGATATTCACGGGCAATGCCTACATCGAGTTGGCGCAGCCGCTCCACCCCAACAGCCCTATGGCTACCTTTATTAAGGAACGCGGCGAAGGTCTCTACCTTGTCTGCGTGCAAGTCACGAACATGATTGAGGCGGTGAAGGCTCTGCAAGCCAAAGGCGCGCGAGTCGTCGGTGCCGAGCAGGCCGCCTCCCACGACAGTCGCGGCGGCATCTTCATTCATCCAAAAAGCGCTCACGGCGCCCTAATTCAGTTGATGGAGTAGGCCCTCTCGCTGGACCAATGGCCTCCCATCTAGCCGAAAATTGCTTTCCATAAGCATTTTCAACCAGCCATAAGGCAACTTGGCCTACGACAGCTGTTTAACCAGTCTGCTCCTGGATTTAAGGGACAATTCGCTAACTCGCGACATAACGATTGCCAGTTCACGCAGAGCCAAGTTGTCTCTATCTGCCAGCCGTTAGGTAGTGATTCAAATATCTCCGTTGACGAATCTAACCGTCCCTAACGTTCAGCAGATTGACCGTCAGTTCGGACCAAAAATGGCGCGGTTTTTGTGGAGGATCCACAGCTAAATTCTCGCGCCTTTCGCACGCAGCCGCTGCCAAGCTTTTTGCGGCGTGGCGTGGAAGCTTCGCTGCGCCCCGCATCCCGCCGACGAGCACTCATCCGCGCGTCCCACACGATGCGGCGAGGAGTCACGGATGCGTGGTGAGTGGGCAAGGTCTTCGCATCATCGAGCTGGGCATGAGCCTGCGCTGATCAACGCACGCCTACTCATCCGGACGTCACCTAAGCAGCTTTTTGCGTTTCGCTTAGTATGAACGACCGTCCAGCTCGATCGTCACGCCGCCGTCCGCCGCGATGCGCCAGCGTCTGGTCCCGTCGTTCGCCACATCGCCGGCGTAGCGTGGTCGCAGGCTGATGTAGTCCGGCACGAACGAGACCGTCTGATCGCCGCGAGTGGCCTTTGCCTCAAAGTTGATCCCCGCATGTGCGGGCGAAGAGTTTTGTGCCGGCGCTCCGCCGTCCACCCAAGGACTCGCTGCCTCTTTGCCCGGCGCCGCCACGGTGGCGAAGGTCGGGTAGACACCCGTCTCCTGCTTGTAGCGGCGGATGGCGTCCTGGACCAGCGTGACCTCCTTCTCTTTCACCGGGTCGCGGCTATCGTCCAGGACGACAGGGATAACGACTATGAGGAGGAGGACGACGATCGCAGAGATGACGCCGATCTCTACGGCAGTAAAGCGGCGCTTGACCGGCGCTGGCTTTGGCGGAGCGGTCATCTTGGGCATGCGGCTATTCTATAGATTTGTGGACAAAGAAAAAGGCCCCGGGAGAGCGGGGCCTTTTCCGAGCCGGACAGTTGCGGAGGGCTAGCGCTTGGCTTGCGAGACCTGGATTTCCTCACCAGGGGCAAGCGCCACGCGCCGGACGTTGATTCCAAATTTCAGGAGCCAGTACCACAGCGTGCCTTTGCTGATACCAAGCTCAGCCGCCATCGCGGGAAGGCCCTTCTCGTTATAGAGTTCGGGAAGGAGCTTCTCCAGCGGCTTGTTGTATTTCGCCTCCACCTGCTGCATCAACTTCGTCTTACGCATCATGTGTAACCTCCTGTTCGAGACATCTTCAATCTAGCACCTGGTCAAGAGGGGTGTCAATACCGTACTAAAAACGTTTCGATATAGTTTTGAGAAATTGTTCAAAACAGTTGCTATTCTGTTCGACTGAAGGGACTCTCAGTAGGTTACTGGACTAAAGGTTTCTGCGAGTTGATTTATGCTAAGCACAACGCAAAATTTTGGATCTCTACCCCTTTGATTGCCTCTAAAACAAGTACAGAGCCAGTCTGAGAGACAGCCATCCATTGACCGTCCGAAATACCTCGGCTAGACTGCCGCCCTGCCAAGCAGGATTTGCCCTTCGGATACCCCGCGAAGCCTGCAGCTCCAACGTCGGCTGCATTGCCTCAGCCGCGCTGGAGGCTGGCCCCTCGCGGTGACAAGAGCGGACACCGCGCCGGACGAGAATGTGCCACGCGACTGGCGTGCTTTTGGGCATGCATCGTTGTGCGGGGTCCGCTCATCGAAATGCTAGCGAGCGTGGCTCGCAAAGTGGATCAAGTTTTCGAACGAAGTGATGCAGAGACCGACTCATTGGAGGATGTGGAGATAGGCGATGTTCTTGTCATAACGCACGACCGTCCAATCCTCTTACTGCCTGCGGTCGATCACCAAGTGCAAAAGGCCGCTTGCATATGATTTGCCGCTAGAGTCAAACGACGTTTGTAGCCTGGCTAGGTGGGTGCAATAATGGTGATGTGTCCCCGTAGCTCAGGCGGACAGAGCAACTGCCTTCTAAGCAGTGGGTCCTGGGTTCGAATCCCAGCGGGGACGCCAGTACACAAGATTAATAGAGACCAAGGACGCCAAAAAGGTCCTTGGTTCTTTTATCGGTAGGGCATATGTATCGCTACAATCACGCCAATGGCCACAACGGCCAGCGCAATGGACATGCTCCGCATTTCCTCTCGGACGTCTACATTTCCGAAGACGCCTTTTGGTCGCTCTGCCTCGCCGCTGTGGAGACCTTCCGCAAGGAGTGCTACGGCTTCTTGGTAGGCTATCAAGGCAAGGACAAGTGGATCCTCCAGCGGGCCATCCCTCATCAAACGGCTCAGCGCTCCTATTCGTGGGTGGCGCCCCATGCTCCCGCTCGCCAGCGCATCGAAGGCGCGATGAAGTCGCTCTTCCTGGGCGAGCATACCATCGGCTGGTTCCACTCCCACCCTGAGCGCGGCGGCGAGATCGCCGTGCCCGAAGTCTCCGAGCAGGACTTGGACATCTCCAAACCTGGCGAAGTCATCCTCGTCATGGGCATCCACAGCCGCCGCAAGCGCGTGAGCTGGCGTCAAAACGCGGACGGCACCGTCTCGGGGACGTTGGGCAGCTACCACCTCGTCGTCGCCGCCTATATGAAGACCGAGTCCGGCCGCCCCCGCCGCCTGCGCGTCAACTGCGCCTACGCCACGGGCTTCAACCCGGCGTAGGCTTGCGGGTCTTCCCCCTACCCTTTTGCGGGTTCGGGCCTCATAATTTTTTCATGGCTCTTACGTATCCATCGTTGCCTGGACGGCGTCGCACCAAAATCGTCGCCACCATCGGTCCCGCCACGCGCAGTCCCAAGATGCTGCGCGGGCTCCTTGAGGCGGGCGTTGACGTCATCCGGCTGAACTTTTCCCACGGCACCTATGAGGAGCACGGCAAGGCCATCGCGGATGCCCGGCGCATCGCCAAGGAGATGGGGCGTCCCCTTGCCCTGCTTCAGGACTTGCAGGGGCCGCGCTTGCGCATCGGCCTCTTTGAAGAGCGCGCCGTCACGCTGCACCAGGGAAATCGCTTCACGCTGACCACCCGCCCCGTCACGGGCAACAGCCACCGGGTCTCCGTCAGCTACCCCGCTCTCCCGCGCGATGTCCGCCCCGGCGATGCCATCTTGCTCGATGACGGCCATGTCCGGCTGAAGGTCCTTCGCAAGACAAGGACGGACGTGGAGTGCGAAGTCGTCACCGGCGGCCAGTTGAGCGGGCATAAGGGGATGAACCTGCCGGGCGTTGCCATCAGAGCCCCATCACTGACGGAGAAGGACAAGGCGGATCTGGCCTTTGGGTTGGAGCGGGGCGTTGACCTTGTGGCTCTGAGCTTCGTGCGCGGGCCGAAGGATGCCCAACTCGTACGTGCTGAGATGGCTAAGCGCAAGCGGCGCATCCCGGTCATCGCCAAGATCGAACGGGCCGAGGCGCTGGACGCCATAGACGATATCCTGCGAGCCTTTGATGGCGTCATGGTCGCCCGGGGCGATCTGGGCGTGGAGATGGGGCCGGAGCGCGTCCCCCTGCTACAGAAGAGCATCATCGCGAGGGCCACGGCGCTGCTCAAACCCGTCATCACGGCCACGCAGATGCTGGAGACCATGGTCCACAATCCTGAGCCCACCCGCGCCGAAGCTTCGGACGTGGCCAACGCCATCTTTGACGGCACGGATGCCGTGATGTTGAGCGCGGAGACCTCCATCGGCCAGTACCCCATCGAAGCTGTGCGCTATATGGATCGCATCGCCGCGGAGGCCGATAAGGTGCCCCCGCACATCCTGCCGCCCTCCTTCGGCGCGGAGGACCCGGCCCGCGCCGTCATCCACGCCGCCCACAACCTGGCCCAGGAGGTGCGCGCCCAGGCCATCGTCATCTTCACCACCTTCGGCAGGACGGCCCAGTTCCTGGGCAAGTATCGTCCCAATCTCCCGGCCTTCGCCTTTACCATGGAGGAGGAGGTCTACCGTCGCCTTGCCCTATCGTGGGGCATCACGCCGGTGCAGACGCCGTTCTCCGCCCGCACCAATGAGATGATTGACTATGTGGAGGACTCGCTCGTGCAGGCCAAGCTGGTAAGGCCCGGGGAAACCATCGTCATCATCGGCTCCACTCCGTTAGCCGCGCGGGGGCGCACGAACTTCCTCAAAGTCCACAAGTTGAAGCGCGGGAAGAAAGGCTAGCGGCGGACGGTGACGGACAGGTCCAGGCCTGGATTCCGCATCCCCGGCGTCTCGCCAAGCTTCACCACCTGCGCCTGGATGCGGCTTCGCGTGATGTCCAGGACGCCCACGGTGCCCAGGCGAGTGCTCCACAGGTGCGGGTGGATGGGGCTGCCCGAGTTGATTTGCACCACTCCATCGCGGTAGGTGAGCCGCTCAAAGTGGGTGTGGCCCGTGACCATCACGTCCACGCGCTCGCCCTTCAGGTACTGCTTGCGCAGGTACTCGATGGGCCGGTCCTCCGGCTCCATATCGTGGACCATGCCCAGCCGCCAGCCCTCCACGTCAAGGAAGTGGGTATCCTTCACGCGGGAGTCGCCCCAATCCCAATCGTTATTGCCCTTGGCGGCGAGTACCGGCGCGATCTGCTCCAGCCAATCGAGGACGCCCTGGCTGACGATGTCGCCGCCGTGGAGGATCAGGTCGCAGCCGGTGAAGGCCTTGTGGACCTCCGGCCAGAGTTCGCGGATGGTGCCTGGGAGATGGGTATCGGTCAGGAGGCCTATGCGCATCCGTTCAAGGCTAGATGCCCACGGGCGGGGAGTCAAGGGAAGCGGCGATGCCCGGGTTAGATCACGCCTTCCCTTTGTAACCGGGCAAGGTCGCCCTTCTCATAGCCCAGGTCCTTGAGCACTTCGGCATTGTGCTGGCCCAGACGGGGGGCCGGGCGTCTAGGCGTCTTGCGTTCGCCGTGTGAAAAGAAGGGTCGGCCGGGATAGGTATGTTTGCCTGCGATGGGATGGTGGATCTGCTCCCAGAACCCGCGACCTTTCAGATGTTTGTCCTTCAGCACATCCGCCATGGTGTAGATGGGGCCGGAAAGGACCCCTGCCTTCTGGGCCGCCTCCCAGGCTTGGGCCATGGTGCGCTTGCCCAGCCAGGTCAGGTAGATCTCCTCCAACAGGGCGATGTTCTCCGGCTTGCTGGCCTCCGTCGGATCGGCGAAGCGCGGGTCGGTGGCGATCTCGGGCTTTCCCAGCATCTTGGCGATGCGCTCAATCATAAAGATGCCGAACTGGATATTGAGGTAGCCGTCCTTCGCCGGGCGTACCGATGGGGGGACTCCCTGACCGCGTTTGTTGATAAGGCCCGTGTACTGATGCCCAAGGAGCATGGGCGTCCGCCGGTCGGGGCTGCCGGCCTGGGTCTCCATGATGGCGATATCAATGTGATCGCCTCTGTCACGGACCGCTCGCCCGGTCAGCGCCACCATCGCCGCTGCTGCGCCGTGGGTGCCCGCCAGCATCTGCACCACGTTGCCCCCTAGCTTCAGCGGCTCCCTATCCGCTGCTCCGGCCGCATACATCGCCCCGCCGATGGCATAGTCAACGATCTCCGACCCTTTGTAGTTGCTGTATGGCCCCCACTGACCAAAGTCCGAGATCGAGACCATGACCAGGTTTTGATTGCTCGCGCTCAGGACTTCATAGCTAAAGCCCAGCCTCGCCATCGTCCCCGGGCGGAAATTCTCCACAAGGATGTCCGCCTTGGCCGCAAGCTGTTTCAGGATGCTTGCGCCTTCGGGATGCTTCAGGTTCAGCGTGACGCCACGCTTGTTGGTGTTGAGGCCCAGGAACAGGGCGCTCTTCTCCAGGTGCGACACATCCCGGGGGAAGGGGCCCGCGCCGCGTGATGGGTCGCCGGTGCGAGGACGCTCCACCTTGATGACGTCCGCGCCGTAATCAGCCAGCAGTTTGGTGCAGTGCGGCCCGGCGATGGCATTCGTCAGGTCTAAGACTCGGATGTCTTTGAGTGAAGTGAAGATCACGTCGGTTGTTCCACCCGGCAGCGAGAGGATACGAACCCCTGGAGGGCGTGTCAATTTTCCCCTTGACGGCCTGGGTAGCGCTGTGTAGCATGCGGCGACAGTTCAACAGAGGAACCAGGAGGGTCTCATGGCAAAGGCAAACGGCTTCCGGTTCGTGGATGCGGACGGGCATGTTCTGGAGCACCCCACTCGCTATGTGGAGCTTGCCCCCAAGCAGTACAAGGACCGCATCTGGCACATCGAAACACGAGCCGATGGTAGCGAGTGGCTGCGCTTTGATGGGCAGGAGCGCCCGGCCAGGTTCATGGCCAGCGCGGGCGTCGCGGGGATGACGCCGGAGAAGCGCAAGGCCGCCTTTGAAGGAAAGTTGAAGTACACGGAGACACGCCCGGCCGGGTACAACTCCAAGCCCCGCCTGGCCGATATGACCACGGACCACATTGACCAGTCCGTCCTCTATCCCACCATGATGCTGGGCTTGGTCTCCATCAAGGACCCGGACTTTGCCCTGGTCCAGTGCCAGGTCTACAACGATTGGCTGCAGGAGTATTGCAGCGCCGACCGCAAGCGCCTCTTCGGCGTGGCGGCCATCCCCCAGCAGGACCTCAAGCGCGCCGTCAAAGAGATCTACCGCGCCAAGGAGACGGGCCATGTAGGCGTCTTCCTGCGGCCCAATCCGCTCAAGGAGGGCCAGTTCTTTGATGACCCGTTCTATGACCCCCTGTGGAAGGCCTGCGAGGAGACGGGCCTGCCCGTGGGCCTCCACCCCTTCCTGAACCCGGACATGCCCGGCGCCTGCCGCGCCCTGCACCTGCAGCACCGCGATACCACCACGGCGCTGCAAGGCAACCAACGGGGCAACAAGGCCTGGCGCAACCAGGTGAACCTGGGCAACGTCCTCTTCACCCAGGCCATCGCCAACCCCTTCGATATGATGCTCTCCCTCACGTATCTCCTGGCGGGCGGCGTCTGCGAGCGCTTCCCCAAGCTCAAGCTCCTCTTTCTTGAGGCCAACGGCGGCTGGATCGTACCCTGGCTCGAGCGCTTGGACCATCACGCCGCCACCTTCAGCTGGGACGTGAAGAACCTGAAGATGAAGCCCTCCGACTATTTCAAGCGGCAGTGCTGGATCAGCTTTGACGCCGATGAGAGCACTCTGCCCTTTACCGCCAACAACCCGCTGGTGGGCGCCGACCGCATCATCTGGGCGAGCGATTACCCGCACCCGGACGCCAAGTACCCTGGCGTCACGGAGGAGCTTGCGGAGAACTGCGCCGGCCTAACGCCCAAGCAGAAGGCGCGCATCTTCGGCGAGAATGCCGCGGAGCTCTACGGCCTGCCGAAGTACGGCAAGAACTAGGCATCGGCAAGATCCCACAAACAGGAGCGAGAGATAGGCTATGTTCACCAAGGTAAAGCTCGGCTTCTTCTCCTTCGGCGCGGTGACCAAAGCTGGGGAGCACCAGTCGTACAACTTCTGGCATATGTACGACCATATCCCGGACAATATGGCCCTGGAGGGCGTTGCCTACGGCCAGCGGTGGGTCTGCCCGCCCGAGTACCAAAAGATCCGCACCGCCATGCCGAGCATCGCAGGGCACCAGTACATGACGCTCTACCTGATGCAGGAGCCGGCCGACCGCACCTTGAAGGACTTCCTGGACCTTGGTCCCCAGCTTGAGGCGGTGGGGCGTTTCAACCAGTACCGCACCTCCTATATGGGCGGGACGTACATGCTCATCAAGGCCTACGCCTCGCCGCGCGTCCTGGTCTCTCCCGGCTCCGTTCCCTATCGTCCCAACACGGGTCTCTTCGTCGCCGCCACCGACCTTGTGACTCAAGACCCGCTGAAGATCGAGCGGGTGAACCAGTGGTTCGACCAGGTTCACATCCCGGACCTGCTGACGGTGAAGCACGTGGCCGGCATCTACTGGTTCCGGGCCAAGCATGATGCGCCGGGCGGCCGCACCGGGCCCGCCAACCCGCCCGGGCGCACCATCCGCGTCTATTACCTGGACGGCGATCCTATGGAGATGCTGGACGATATGAAGGCCAAGCTCCCCACCTGGAAGAAGCAGGGTCGCATCATGGACTACAGCGATACCTACAAGCCCATCCTGGGCAGTCTCTACAAAACCATCCCGCCGGACTCAAAGTTCGATTGGTTCGATGAGAAGCCCAAGGGGAAGAAGTAGCCGCCGTGGACGTTGAGCAGGCGATACGGCAGCGCGTCACCGTCCGCGACTTCAAGCCTGACCCGGTCCCAAAGGCCGTCATCGAAAAGATCCTCTCTGCGGCGCGCTGGGCGCCCAGCCAGCGGAACCGTCAGATGTGGCGGTTCATCGTCATCCAGGAGAGGGCCATGCTGGAGCGCATCGCCGCTCTCTCCGGCTCGGCAGGCCACATCGCCAAAGCGCCCGTCGCCATTGCTATGGTGATGACGGAGGCGAAGGGCATGTATCAGATAGACGCGGGCCGCGCCGTCCAGCAGATGGAGCTGATGGCCTGGTCGCTAGGCCTGGGGATGTGCTTCGTGGGCGGCTTTGATAAGGATGCGGTGAAGCAAGCCTTGGGCATCCCGGCGGCGATGGAGCTGGTCACCGTCATGGACTTCGGCTACCGGACAGATGCCGAGGCGGGGAAGAAGCGACTGCCGCTGAGCGAGCTGGTCTCCAAGGAGACCTACGGCAACAAGAAGTGGGAGTAAACGGCGGCTCTCTTCGTACACACATCCCTTGCCCCTCTCCATTGCAATCGCTACTATCCTTCCATCTCCAGACTTCCTGAGGCGCGCGCTTGCTCACCGGCTATCGCATCCTTGACCTGACGGACGAGAAAGGTCCTCTCTGCTCGCGCATCCTGGGCGATCTGGGCGCAGACGTCCTCAAGGTAGAGCCGCCCGGCGGAGACCGCTCGCGCCGCATCGGCCCCTTCTATCATGACGAGCCTCATCCCAACAAAAGCCTTCACTTCTGGTCGTACAACACCAACAAGCTGGGCGTGACGCTCAACCTCGCCACCGCCGATGGCGGCTCCCTCTTCAAGCGATTGGCCGCCAGAGCCGATGTAGTCGTCGAGTCCTTCATGCCTGGGCAGATGAAGGCCTGGGGCCTTGACTACCAGGACCTGCGCGCCGTGAACCCGCGCATCATCGTCACCTCCATCACGCCTTACGGCCAGACCGGCCCCGACGCCCAGTACGACGACTCCGACCTGGTGCTGATGGCGCGCGGCGGCCTCCTCTATATGTCCGGCGAGGCGGACGGCCCTCCCGGCCGCACGCGCGTCCCCCAGTCCTGGAACCAGGCCGGGGCGCAGGCCGCCATGGTCACCACCCTGGCGCTCCACCACCGCGACCGCTACGGCGTGGGCCAGCACATAGACGTCTCCATGCAGGAGGCGGTGGCCAACGCCCTCATCTCCGTGCAGTCCCACTGGGACATCCTCCGCGTCAACGAGCGCCGCGGCACCTCCCAGGTGCGTGGCAAGGTCATCGGGCGGTATAGCTGGCCCTGCAAGGACGGCTATATCAACTGGTGCTGGTGGGTCGCGCCCGGCTGGGGGCAGAAAAACTACCCGCTGCTGGAGTGGATGACCGAGATGGGGATGCAGGGCGACCTGTGGGACCAGCCGTGGGAAGAGAAGAGCACGGCGGAGCTGACCCAGAAGGAAGTGGACCACTGGGAGGACGTCTTCGGCGCCTTCTTCAAGACGCAGACCAAGGCCGAGATCTACAAGCAGGCGCTCAAGCGTCGCATCATGCTCTTCCCCACCTATGAGCCGTCCGACCTGGCGAGCTATGAACAGCTTCGCGCCCGGAACTACTGGCAGCAGGTGGAGCACCCGGAGCTTGGCGTGAAGGTCACCTACCCTGGTCCCTTTGTGCAGACCACGTCCAACATGTGGTCGCTGAGGCGCCGACCGCCGCTGGTGGGCGAGCACAACACCGAGGTCTACGAGAAGGACTTGGGACTCTCCAAGCAGCAGATCATCAGCCTAAAGAGCGCGGGGGTCATCTGATGGCGTCCCTCCCGCTCTCCGGCATCCGCGTGGTGGACTATTGCTGGGCTGTGGCCGGCCCGGTGACCGCCAAGTACCTCGCGATCATGGGCGCGGAGGTCATCAAGATCGAAAGCCGCGCGCGGCTGGACGGCGGGCGGCTGGGCAACCCCTTCATCGAGGGGAAGCCCGGCGTCAACAAGAGCGGCTACTTCGCCACCCACAGCCCGTCCAAGATGAGCATCCGCCTGGACATCTCCAAGCCGGAGGCCCAGGCCCTCATCCGTCGGCTGGTGGAGACGGCGGACATCGTCTCGGAGAGCTTCAGCACCAAGGTCCTGCGCGAGCACAACCTCCACTACGACGAGATGAAGAAGCTGAAGCCGGACATCATCATGATCAGTCTCACGATGCAGGGGCAGACGGGCCCCTTCGCCCATCACGTCGGCTTTGGGCGCACCTTGGGCGGCCTCGCCGGGGTAGACAACCTCACCGGCTGGCCCAACAGCAACCCCGCCGCGCCGAACCAGCCCTACACCGACCTCATCGTCCCCTGGTTCGCCGTCTCAGCCGTCATAGCCGCCCTGCGCCATCGCAGCGCCACCGGGCGCGGGCAGTACATAGACATGTCCCAGCTGGAGGCGAGTGAGCATTTCTTGGAGCCCGCCATCCTCGATTACTTCGTGAACGGGCGCAGCCAGAAGCGCGTGGGCAATCGGACGCCCGGCGCCGCGCCGCACAACGTCTACCCCTGCCGGGGCTTTGACCGGTGGGTGGCCATCGCGGTGATGAGCGACGCGATGTGGTCGTCCCTCTGCCGCGCGATGGGCATGCCCGCGCTGGCGGCGGACGAGCGCTTCGCCACCTTGCTGGCGCGCAAGCGGCATGAAGAGGCGCTCGACCGCATCATCGGCGAGTGGACGCAGCCGCAGACGGTGGAAGAGGTCGTCTCGAAGCTGAGGGAGGCCGGCGTTTCGACGGGCGTTGTGGCGCGCGGCGAAGACCTCCACAGCGATGCGCAGCTGCGGCACCGGGGCCACCTGCGGATCG
>VGPF01000022.1 GCA_016875535.1 Chloroflexota bacterium | reverse complement strand
GCTTTCGTATTGCCGCAAAAGGGCGGTGGCGGCAGTTCCGGTGGGGGCCAATCTGGAGGCGGGGGCCAGTCGGGCGGGAGCCAAGGTGGCGGAAGCCAAGGCGGAGGCCAGTCAAGCGGTGGGGGCCAATCTGGAGGTGGGGGCCAGTCGGGCGGGAACCAGGGTGGTGGGAATGCCGGTGGTAGTAGCCAGGGCGGCGGTAACGCAAGCGGCGGACAGACCGAGAGTCGCGGCCAGGGTGGGGGCAGTTCACAGGCTAACCAGACGCCGCAGCCTCCGGGCCAGGCGCGCGCTGGATTGCGCTCCGATACAGCGATCAGCTCGCGTGGCACAGGGAAGGACAGCAGAGGCAGCGACGTTCAATCGCGGAATGACGATGTACGTCTCGGGCGCGTAGGGGAGACGCTCGTCCTCCCGGTGAACGTGCCGCGCGGCGAGCGGCTCGCGAATTTCACCGACTCAGAGAGCGGCATCACCGTCCGCCAAGAGGGCGACCGCGCCGTTGTGACGATTCCCCGGCGAGACGCCGATGGCCGCCCGGTGATGAATATCATCGCCCGGACCCGTTCCCTGGAAGGCGATGGGCAGAACGCCAGCGGCCAGATCGAGCAATTGGAGCTGGAGGTCCCGCGGCGCGAGGTTGATCTTTCGGCGCAGGATGCGCGGGTGGGCCGAGGCGGAGCGGGAGTGGTGGCCACGCTCTCCTCCATCCCGGACAACGCGACCTTCACGATGACGATCGAGAAGGCGCCGAATGAGCAGGCGAACCGGCAAATCACCCAGGCGATGAACCAGAACGCCCGCCCCGTGCGGGACGTGGCCTTTGCCGCGAACTTCATCAAGCAGAACCTTGATGGCGTCGTCGGCCCGGCGGTGGTGACGCTCACGGTGGGACGCGCCTGGGTCATCCAGTTCGGCATCGAGAACGTTCAAGTTGTGCGTATCGCGGACGACGGCTCAACGCAGGTGTTGAACCCAACACCGGAGGATTCGAACGCCGACCCGGTGACGTTCAACGTCAACTCGCCGAACGGCCTCTCCACCTTCGCGCTCGTGGCCGCCGAAGAGGGGCGGCGCAGCCAGCCGACGCCCACGGCGACGCCGGTGCCGACGCGCACGCCTACTCCAACCCCGGCTCCAACAGCCACGCCCACGCCACAGCCGTCCCCGATTCCAACGCCGACCCCGCGGCCTGCGCCTACGGCAACGGTACCGCCCCTGCCGACGGCCACGGGCACGCCAGCCTCTACGGCTGCGGCAGGCGAATCGCCTTCAGCAACGGCGACGCCCTTGCCGTCAGCTACGCCTATCGCGGCGGTTATCGCTCAAACGCCGCCACCCACTGATACCCCGGAGAAATCGGGCGGCGGCGGATGCAGCGCCGCCCGAGGCGCATCCCAGACCGCCGATCTCGGCTGGCTCGCCATCGGCCTCGTCCTGCCGGGGCTCTTCTTCGCCCGGCGCATGCGCCGCTAGCCAAGAGCGGCGGCGTCTTTCGCCCTGCCATATGACCGTTGTTTGGGTCGTGCGATGGTTGTTACAATAGCCGTTACCCTTCCGATAGGTGCTTCCCCGCATGCCGCACGATTCCATCTTCGTCAAAGGCGCCCGCGAGCATAACCTCAAGAACATTGATGTCACGATCCCCCGGGACAAGCTGGTGGTCATCACCGGCCTCTCCGGCTCCGGCAAAAGCTCCCTCGCCTTCGATACGATCTACGCCGAAGGCCAGCGCCGCTATGTGGAATCGCTCTCGGCCTACGCCCGCCAGTTCCTGGGGCGCATGGAGAAGCCGGACGTTGACTATATAGACGGCCTCAGCCCGGCCATCTCCATTGACCAGAAAGGCACGAGCCACAACCCGCGCTCCATCGTGGGCACCGTCACCGAGATCTACGATTACCTGCGCCTCATCTTCGCCCGGGTGGGCAAGCCCCACTGTCCCAAGTGCGGCCGCCCGGTGGCCCAGCAGACCGTCCAGCAGATCGTGGACGCCGTTATGGCCCTGCCCAAGGGCTCGCGATTCCTGGTGCTGGCGCCCCTGGTGCGGCACAAGAAGGGCGAGCACCATGCCATCTTTGAAGACCTGCGCAAGGGCGGCTATGCCCGGGTCCGTGTCAACGGCAAGGTCCACGAGCTGACAGAGACGATAGACCTGGATAAGAAGAAGTGGCATGACATCGAAGCCGTTGTTGACCGCCTCGCGATCACGGACGACGCAGCAGGCAACCGCCAGCGCATCACGGACTCTATCGAGACGGCGCTGAAGCTGGCCCAGGGCGTCGCGCAGGCCTCTGTGGTAGACGGTAAAGAGCTGGTCTTTTCTGAGAAAGCGGCCTGCCCGGAGCATGGCTCCATAGGCCTGCCGGAGATCGAGCCGCGCACCTTCAGCTTCAACAGCCCCCACGGCGCATGTCCGGCCTGCACCGGCCTTGGGCACAAGCTGGAGGTGGACCCGGACCTGGTGGTGAAGAACAAGGAGCTGAGCCTGGCGGAGGGAGCCATCGAGCCCTGGGCGCGCGCAGGCTCCATGAGCCCCTGGTACGCCAGCATCCTGGAGGCGCTGGCCAGGGAGAGCGGCTTTTCGCCCAAGGACCCGTTCAAGAAGCTCACCAAGGCCCAGCAAGATCTGATCCTGAACGGCGATGGCGAGCGCTCAGTCATGGTGCGCCACGTGGCGAAGAACGGGCGCGTCTTCAACTTTCCCCAGAAGTTCGAAGGGGTGATGCCCAGCCTTCAGCGCCGCTATATGGAGACGGAGTCCGATTGGGTGCGCTCGGAGATCGAGCAGTACATGACGGCGCGGCCCTGCACCGTCTGCGAGGGGAAGCGCCTCAAGCCGGAGACGCTCTCCGTCCTCATCGGCGGCAGGCACATCATGCAGGTCACCGGCATGTCCGTGACGGACGCGATGAAGTGGACGGAGGCCCTGCGCGGGACGAACGGGACCAAGGCCATCCTCAACCAGCGCGAGCAGACTATCGCCAATCAGATCATCAAGGAGATCCAGAGCCGACTGAAGTTCCTGCTGGACATCGGTCTCGACTACCTCACCCTCGATCGCTCCGCCGGAACTCTGAGCGGCGGCGAGGCCCAGCGCATCAGGCTGGCGACGCAGATCGGCAGCGGCCTCATGGGGGTCCTGTACGTCTGCGATGAGCCGTCCATCGGCCTCCACGCCGCCGATAACGCGCGCCTGGTGAAGACGCTCCTGCGCCTGCGGGACCTCGGCAACACTGTCATCGTGGTGGAGCACGATGAGGCGGTGATGCGCGCCGCCGATTGGATCGTGGACATGGGACCCGGCGCGGGAGAGAACGGCGGGCGCATCGTGGCCCAGGGGCCGGTCACCGTCATCGAAAAGTCGAAGGACTCCCTCACGGGCCAGTACCTGAGCGGGAGAAAGATCATCCCCGTGCCGGAGAGGCGCCGCCCGGGCAACGGCAAGTTCATCAAGGTCAAGGGCGCGCGGGAGAACAACCTGAAGCAGGTGAATGTAGATATCCCCCTGGGGATGCTCGTCTGTGTCACCGGCGTCTCCGGCAGCGGCAAAAGCACCCTTATCAATGACATCCTGTATAAGAAGCTGGCGCAGTCCTTCTACCACGCCCGCGACCGGGCGGGCGCCCACGATGCCATCACCGGGCTTGAGCACATAGACAAGGTGGTGGATATAGACCAATCGCCCATCGGCAGGACGCCGCGCAGCAACCCGGCCACGTACACCGGCGCATTCGGACCCATCCGCGATCTCTTCGCCAGCGTCCCGGAGGCCAAGGCCCGGAGCTACACGCCGGGGCGTTTTTCCTTCAATGTGAAGGGCGGCCGATGTGAGGCCTGCGCCGGGGAAGGCTATGTGCGCATCGAGATGCAGTTCCTGCCGGATGTGACGGTGCCCTGTGAAGTCTGCAACGGCCGCCGCTATAACCGGGAGGCCCTGGAGATCCTGTTCAAGGGCAAGAGCATCGCGGACGTGCTGGATATGACGGTGGCGGAGGCCCAGCAGTTCTTCGCCAATATTCCCTCAGTGAACAACAAGCTGGAGACGATGCGCGATGTGGGCCTGGGCTATATCCGCCTGGGGCAGCCGGCGACCACGCTGAGCGGCGGCGAGGCCCAGCGCATCAAGCTCAGCACGGAGCTCTCGCGGCGCTCCACGGGCCGCACCCTCTATATCCTGGACGAGCCGACCACCGGCCTCTCCTTTGAGGACTCCTACGCATTACTGCGTGTATTGCATCGTCTTGTAGACGGCGGCAACACGGTGGTCCTCATCGAGCATCACCTCGACCTGATCAAGAACGCCGATTGGCTCATAGACCTCGGCCCCGGCGCGGGGGATAAGGGCGGGCAGCTGGTGGCGGCGGGCACTCCCGAGCAGGTGGCCAAGAACCCCAAGTCGGTCACGGGCGGGTGGATCAAGCCGCTGCTGGCGAAGTGATAGCCTGTATTCATGATTTCTGATTCATAGTTCCGATTGCGACTCCACCGCCTGCGTGCTATGATTTGCCCGCGTTCCGAACCTGTTGACGGCGGTCTGCAGCCCGCCTGAGCCCGCCGCTGGAGAGACCCTTCGTGCACGGCGACTACTTCAAGGACTACACGGCGGTCCTCATCGCCACCATCGCCGGCGCCGTCATGGTCGTCGGCGGCTTCGTCGCCGCCCTCGTTCTCTCGCCTCGCGCGCGCTCCAAGCTGAAGAGCCTCCCCTACGAATGCGGCATCGTGCCCGAGGGCCGGCATTGGACCCAGATGCACTTCCGCTATTACTTTTTCGCCATTCTCTTCCTTATCTTTGACGTGGAGGCCGTCTTCCTCTTCCCCTGGGCCGTCGTCTTCCTCAGCCCGGCCCTCAGCTCCGCCGTCTTCTACGCCATGATGATCTTCATCGGCATCCTGCTCTTCGGACTCTTCTATTGCTGGAAGAAGGGCTTGCTCCAATGGAAATGAACAAGGACGAGCGCCCGCGCGTCGCCGCCAAAGAGCTGACGCTGGTCAGTCCCAACAAGTACTGGCCCGGCGAGAGCCTTCTCCACAAGAGCGGCGCGCCCGGCATCATCACCGGCAAGGTGGACGAGCTGGTGGCGATGGCGCGCAAGTCGTCGCTGTGGCCCATGACCTTCGGCCTCGCCTGCTGCGCCATCGAGATGATCAGCACCTACATGGCGCACCATGATTTGGACCGCTTCGGCATCGTGCCGTGGCCTTCGCCCAGGCAATCGGACGTGATGATCGTGGCGGGCACGGTCGTGAAGAAGATGGCGGAGCCCATCAAGCTCCTGTACGAGCAGATGCCGTCGCCCAAGTGGGTCATCGCCATGGGCAGCTGCGCCACCTGCGGCGGGCCGTACACGCGCTCCTACTCGGTGGTCATGGGCGTGGACAAGATCGTGCCTGTGGACATCTACGTCCCCGGCTGTCCGCCACGGCCGGAGGCGCTGATGGACGGCCTCATCAAGTTGCAAGAGAAGATCATGCGCGAGGGGAAGAGGTAGCCGTGTCCGCCCCTCCACCCAAAGGCGCCGGCGCGCCCGTCAAGGCCGACCCCAAGATGGAGGCGCTTTTGAAAGAGGCTTATGCCTCCTTCGGCGCGACCTTCGGCTATGCCGTGGATGAAGTCACGGTGCTGGTGCCCAGGGAGCGCATCGTGGAGGCGGCGCGGCTGGCGAAGGGCGACGACCGCCTCAAGTGCGATTACCTTCGCTGCCTCGCCGTCGTGGAATACCCGGACAAGTTCCAGGCCTCCTACATGCTGTGGTCCACGAGCCTGGGGCACAAGTTCATGCTGAAGGCCGATGCGCCGAAGAGCGACGCGGCGATTCCATCCGTGACCTCCGTCTGGCGCGGCGCCGACTGGCACGAGCGCGAAGGATCTGAGCTCTTCGGCGTCACCTTCACCGGTCACCCGAACCTCAAGCACCTCCTTCTCTTCGATGCATTCGACGGCAAGTTTCCCATGCGGAAAGACTTCCCGTACGAAGAGGTGCAGGACTGGACGCCCGAGGTGGAGCTGCGCTGGCTCAAGGAAAAAGAAGATGCCCGTTGAGCACGACCTGCGCACGGTGGACATGCTGCTCAACATGGGGCCGCAGCATCCCAGCACCCATGGCGTCTTCCGCATGGTCCTCCGCATAGACGGCGAGCGCGTCACCGATGTGGAGCCGCACATCGGCTACCTCCACCGCGGCTCCGAGAAGCTCTGCGAGCGCGAGAACTACCGCCAGATCGTCACCCTCTTCGACCGGCTCGACTATCTCTCCAACTTCAACAACGAGCTCGGATTTGTGATGGCCGCTGAAAAGCTCATGGGCATCGAAGCGCCGGAGCGGGCGCAGTTCATCCGCGTGATCCTCTGCGAGCTGAACCGCATCTCCAGCCACATGATGTTCTACGGCGCCTATGGAGCGGATGTCGGCGTCTTCGGCACTTCGTTCATGTACGGCTTCCGCGAGCGCGAGACGATCCAGCAGCTCTTCGAATCGGTCACCGGCGCGCGCATGATGCACTCCTATTTCCGTGTCGGCGGCGTCTTCCAAGACACGCCCGACGGATTCGAAGCGGCGGCCGGCAAGCTGCTTTCCCAACTAAAGCGCTCGGTGGAGGAGTGCGATAGGCTTCTGACGAAGAATGAGATATTCCTGGAGCGCACGCGCGGCGTCGGCGCGATCAGCGCCGCCGATGCCGTTGACTACGGCATGAGCGGCCCCTGCCTCCGCGCCTGCGGCGTGGCCCAGGACGTGCGGCTCATCGAGCCGTACCTGACCTACAACCGTTTCGATTGGGATATCCCCCTGGGAAAGAAGGGCGATTGCTGGGACCGCTACTGGGTGCGGCTGGAGGAGGTCCGCCAGTCTATCGCCATCATCGAGCAGGCGCTGAAGCTGATGCCCAAGGGGCCCATCCAAGCGCCGGTGGCCAAGTTTGGCTTCGTGAAGCCGCCGGTGGGCGAAGCCTACTTCCGCGCGGAGAACCCGCGCGGCGAGTTCGGCGTTTACCTGGTGAGCGATGGCAAGACGTCGCCCTATCGCGTGAAGATCCGCGGGCCGTCCTTCGTGAATCTCATGGCCCTGCGCCAGATGACCGTGGGCCACTACATCGCCGATGCCGTCGTCATCCTCGGCTCGCTCGATATCGTCCTCGGCGAGGTGGACCGATGACCTGGGCGGACATGGGCTGGCTCATCCTCGCTATCGTCATCTTCATCGGCTTCATCACCATCGTCGTCCTTGGGCTCACCTACGGCGAGCGCAAGATCATCGCGCGCTTCCAGCAGCGCCTGGGCCCCACGCGCACCGGCCCCTTCGGCCTCCTTCAGCCGGTGGCCGATGCCCTCAAGCTACTGGCGAAGGAGGACTTCATCCCCGGGAGCGTGGATCGCCTGAGCTTCTGGATCGCGCCCATCGTGGTCTTCGTTCCCGCCTTCATCGCCTGGGTGACGATCCCCTTCACCAGGGACATCGTCATCAGCAACATGGAGTTCGGCATCTTCTACATCCTCGCCGTCTCCGGCCTTTCCACGGCGGGCCTGCTGATGGCGGGCTGGGGCTCCTTCAACAAGTACGCGATGCTTGGCGCTGTGCGCTCCGCCGCGCAGCTCATCAGCTATGAGCTGCCTCTGGTCGTCGGCGTCTTGGGCGTCGTCATGATTTCCGGCTCCCTGGACCTCAAGGTTATCGTCGCGGAGCAGGACGGCCTCTGGTTCGCCTTCATGCAGCCCATCGCGCTCGTCCTCTTTCTCATCGCGGGCCTCGCCGAAGTCGCCCGCGCGCCATTTGATATCCCCGTGGCCGAGTCCGAAGTCGTCGGCGGGCCATTTGTCGAATACAGCGGCATGCACTGGTCCATGTTCTCCCTGGCGGAGTATGCCAACACCTTCGCCGTCGCCGTGCTGGCCACGATCCTCTTCCTGGGCGGCTGGCGCGGCCCCGGGCCCGATTCCGGATGGGGCCAGGACGTGATGATGGCCTTCTGGTTCCTGCTCAAGACCTCCCTGGTGCTGCTGGCGATCTTCTGGGTCCGCGCCACCGTGCCGCGCCTGCGCATAGACCAGCTGATGTCGCTGGCCTGGGTCGTTCTTTTGCCCCTGGCCTTCGTCAATATGATCCTCACGGCCTTCTACCTTTATTACGATTGGCCCGATTGGACGATGGTCGCGATCTCCTTCGCAGTGCTGGCCGCCATCGGCATCGCCTATCAGCGCCGGCGCGTCAGCCGCCTGGCGACCATCGAAACGGCGAAGGTGCGCGTCCGCCAGGGGAAGGTGGTCGCATGATCGGCCTCCTCAAGTCCCTGGGCGTCACGTTGAAGCGCACCCTCCGCAAGCCCGTCACGGTGCAGTACCCCGGCGAGCACATCACCCTTTCCAAGCGCAATCTGGGCTTCCCCGTTCTTCTGTGGGATGACAACGTGGACGAGCCTGCCTGCACTGGCTGTCAGGTCTGCATGCGCTACTGCCCCACAGAGTGCATGACAGTCACGATGAAGGACAACCCCCTGGCGAAAGAGGGCAAGAGCGCCCGCAAGAAGATCGTGGACAACTTCCAGATCAAGATGGAGCGCTGCATCCTCTGCGGCATCTGCGTGGAGGTCTGCAACTTTGACGCTATCCTGATGTCCGATTATCACGAGGAGGGCGATATCACCCGGGGCGGCCTCATCGCCAAGAAGGAAGACCTCTTCCGCATGGGGCGGGACTTCCAGAAGCGCGCGGGCATCGTCGTCGGCAGCGCCGGGGACAAGAAAGAGGAGGGCGCGTAGTGGTCGAGCTGGCGATGTTCGTCGTCGTCTCCGCGATCGCCGTTATCGGCGGGATCGGGACCGTCATCTCCCGCAGCGTCGTCTACGCCTCGCTCTTCCTCCTGCTGAGCCTCCTCGCCGTCGCAGGTATCTATGTCCTCATCTTCTCGCCCTTCCTCGCCCTGGTGCAGGTCCTCATCTATGGCGGCGCCATCATCGTCGTCGTTCTCTTCGCTCTCATGCTCACCCGCCGCGGCGAGCCGGGCGAGAGCCTGGACAACCGCCAGAAGCCCATGGCGGCGGTCACGGGACTGGCTGCTCTCGGCGTCCTGCTCGCCACGGTCATCGCCAACAAGTGGCCCGCCTCCGTTGACCCTCAGCCCGCCGCCTTCCGCGACCTCAGCGAGACGCTCTTCAGCAAGTGGGCCATCCCCTTCGAGCTGGCCTCCGTCCTCCTCCTCGTCGCCCTGGTGGGCGCCATCGTCATGGCGAAGCCGGGGGACCAGAAATGATCGAGCTCGAATACGTTCTGGCTGTCTCAGCCATCCTCTTTTGCCTCGGGCTGTATGGGGTGCTGGCGCGCCGCAACGCCATCATGATCCTCCTCTCCATCGAGCTGATGCTGAACGCCGTCAATATCAACCTCATCGCCTTTGCCGTCTATCTCTCTCCGGAGGCGATGACCGGGCTTATCTTCGCGATCTTCATCATCACCGTCGCCGCGGCGGAGGTCGGCCTGGCGCTCGCCATCGTCCTGCGGCTCTTCAAGAGCCGCGCCAGCGTCAACGTGGACGACGTCAATCTCATGAAATGGTGACCAGCTCCGTGCGAAAGGACGCAACAACGTGTCGCTAGGGATGGAATGGGCCTGGCTCTTGCCTGCCGTCTGCGCCGGCGCGTGCGGCCTGGTTGTCCTGTGCGGCAGGCGTCTGCCGAACCAGGGCGCGTGGATCGCCATCGCTGCCATCGCCGCCGCCTTCGCCCTCTTTTGGCCTGTGACGTCCGACCTGGTAAGCAACGGGCCGTCCAGCTTCTCCCGCGTCTGGTTCGATGCCGGGGAGACGCGCCTGCGCCTGGGCATGACGATTGACCAGCTCACCATCGTGATGCTGGGCCTGGTGACCTCAGTCGCCCTGGCCGTGCAAGTCTTCTCCCTGGGCTATATGAAGGGCGACCCGCGCATCGGCTGGTACTTCTCCGCCCACTCCCTCTTCGCCGCCGCCATGCTCGCCCTCGTCTTGGCGGACAACCTCCTCGTCTTCTACGTCGCCTGGGAACTGGTGGGCCTCTGCTCCTATCTCCTCATCGGCTTCTGGTATGAGAAGCACTCGGCGGCGGAGGCGGCCAAGAAGGCCTTCGTCACCACGCGCATCGCCGATGTGGCCCTCCTGGCGGGCATCCTCACGCTCTACAAGGTGACGGGCACCTTAGAGCTATCGGCTATCTTTGAGATGGCGCACGCGGGGGAGATCAGCCATACGGCGATGAACCTCTCCGCAACCCTTATCTTCATCGGCGCGATGGGCAAGTCGGCACAGGTTCCCTTCCACGTCTGGCTCCCTGATGCCATGGAGGGCCCCACGCCGGTCAGCGCCCTCATCCACGCCGCCACGATGGTGGCCGCGGGCGTCTACCTCGTTGCGCGGATGGCGCCGCTGCTGGAGCTGACGCCCGGGGTCGTGGACCTCATCGCGTACATCGGGCTTGCCACCGCCATCGTCGGCGCGGTGCTTGCTTTCGTCCAGAACGACCTCAAAAAGGTTCTGGCCTATTCCACCATCAGCCAGCTCGGCTTCATGATGCTGGCGATGGGCTCCTTCGGCTTCACAGCCGGCATCTTCCATCTCCTCACCCACGGTTTCTTCAAGGCCCTTCTCTTCCTCGGCGCAGGGAGCATCATCCACGCGATGCACGAAGAGCAGGACATACGGAAGATGGGCGGCCTCGGGAACCGTTTGCCGGTGACCTATCTCACCTTCGCCTTCGCCGCGCTCACCCTTATCGGCATCTTTCCCTTGAGCGGCTTTTGGAGCAAGGACGAGGCGATGTTCGCCATCCTTGAGCATCGGGGGACCTTGTGGTTCTCAGCCGCCCTCGTGGCCGTGGGCATGACGGGCCTTTACGTTGTGCGGATGGTGGCCCTTGTCTTCTGGGGCGAAGCGCGCTCGGATATGGCGTGGCACGCCCACGAATCGCCGATCGTGATGGTAGTGCCGATGGTCGGCCTTCTGGTCCCGGCGGTGGGCCTTGGCATGCTGGCGATCCCGTATGGCGATTACGAGGGTTTCGGTTCCTTCCTCTTCTTCCCTCCCGAGGGTCCGCACGAGTTCAAGTTCCACGCCATCGTCTTCTCCACCTCTCTTGCCGTCGCCTTCTCCGCCGCCATCGTGGGGCGCATCCTCTTCTATGCCCCCTCAGGCTTGCCTCTCTCCTACGTGCAGGCGCGCCTGCCGACCTTCTACCGACTGTTGGAGGAGAAGCTCTATTTCGATCGGTTCTACCAGTGGTTGGTTGACCGTGTGGTGCTCGTCTTCTCGTCCATCATCGCCAGATTCGATAGGCGCGTGGTCAACGATATCGGCGTCAACGGCCCGGGCCAAGTGACCGTCTGGGGCGGGAAGCTTCTTCGCTATCACGAAACGGGCGTTGTCTCCGCCTATGTCTGGACCATCGCCGCCACCGCCATGGCCATCATCCTGATCGTTATTACGACCACGTAAGGGGACTCCACTGGACGGCTTCTTGCTTCTCTCTCTCATTCTTATCCCCGCCGTCGCGACGGGTGCGATTCTGCTGTTGCCCGGCTCCAAGCCGCACATCATCCGGTGGGTCTCCGTCGCCTTCAGCGCGCTGGGACTCTTCGTCTCTATCCTCGCCTTCGCCGGCTATGACTACGGCAAAGGCGGCTACCAGTTTCAAGAGCAATGGGAGTGGATGCGGAGTCTCGGCATCTCCTTCCACCTGGGCATAGACGGCATCTCCGCGCCCATGGTGCTCCTCACGGGCATCGTCTTTTTCACGGGCGCCGTTGTCTCCTGGAGCATCAAGGAGCGCCTCAAGGAGTATTTCATCCTCTTCATGGTGCTCGTCACGGGGGTCTACGGCACCTTCGTCTCCCTTGATCTTTTCTTCCTCTTCTTCTTCTATGAGCTGGCCGTCCTACCGATGTACCTCCTCATCGCCGTCTGGGGCAGCACGCGCAAGGAGTACGGCGCTCTCAAGCTGACGCTGTTCCTGGTGGCGGGCAGCATCCTTGTCTGGGTCGCCCTCGTCGCCATTTACGCCGAGGCGAACATCGGCAGCTTCGACTTGCTCAAGCTGCAAGACGTGGAGTTCGCGAAGGACTTCCAGCGGAACTTCTTCCCGCTCCTTATGATCGGCTTCGGCGTCCTCGCGGGCCTCTGGCCATTCCACACCTGGTCGCCGGATGGCCACGTCGCCGCGCCCACCGCCGTCAGCATGCTCCACGCGGGCGTCCTTATGAAACTGGGGGCCTACGGCATCATCCGCGTCGGCCTCACGCTCTTTCCTGACGGCGCCGACTCCTGGCAGACCGCCTTCATCGTCCTCGCCACCGTCAACGTCGTCTATGGGGCGTTCGCCGCCATGACGCAGAAGGACCTCAAGTTCGTCATCGGCTATTCCAGCGTCGGCCACATGGGGTTGGTGCTCATGGGCATCGCCACCATGGACAAGGTCGGCATGAGCGGCGCGGTCTTGCAGATGTTCTCCCACGGCATCATGACGGCTCTCTTCTTCGCCCTTGTCGGCATCCTCTATGAGCAGTCCCACACCAGGGATATAAGTGTCTTTCAAGGCCTCTCCAAGCGCATGGGGCTTGTGGCCGCCTTCTTCATCGTCGCGGGCCTTGCCTCCCTCGGTCTGCCCGGCACCAGCGGCTTCGTCGCCGAGTTCCTTGTCTTCGCCGGGGCCTTCAAGACCTATCCGGTCGCAGGCGTCCTCGGCATCATCGCCGCCATGCTCACCGCCGTCTACATCCTGCGCCTGGTAGCCAAGGTCTTCTATGGCCCTCTGGCAAAGTCCTGGGAGAGGCTGCGCGATGCCGACCTTCGCGAGCGCTTCGCGGCCGGAACGCTGGTCGCCGTCCTCATCATCGTCGGCGTGATGCCCTCGCCCCTTATGAAGGTCATCAACAGCGGCGTGGATACCCTGGTTGATCGGTTGAGCGCAGGCCTATGAACGTTGACTTCTCACTCTTCATCCCGGAGTTCACCATGGCGGGCGTCGCCCTGCTGGTGATGGCGGCCGATCTCTTCCTGCGGGAAGAGCGGAAGCACTGGCTCGCCTACCTCGCTTTGGCCGGCATACTCGGCGCCATCGCGACCGTCTTCCCTGTGGCAGGCGAGGATGCCGAGCAGTACGGCGGCCTCTTCCTTATAGACCGCTACGCCGCCTTCTTCAAGATCTTCCTCTTGACGGCGGGCGCATCCATGGTGCTGGCCTCCGTGGAGCACGTTCGCGTCAAGCTCACTCATCCCGGCGAGTTCTACGGCCTCCTCCTCTTCTCCATCCTCGCGATGATGGCGATGGTCTCCGCCGGAGAGCTGCTCACCGCCTACATCTCCCTGGAGCTTTTCAGCTTCTGTCTCTACATCCTTGCCGGATATAACTTTACCCGCCCCAAGTCCGTCGAAGCGGGCATCAAATACATCCTGATCGGCGCCTTCTCCTCCGCGATGCTCCTTTACGGCATCAGTCTCATCTATGGCGCGACGGGCACGACGGTCTTCGCGGAGATCGCCGCTGCGCTGGACAGCGGGGCCGATTCGCAGATCGCCTTGGTCGCGGGCATCGTCCTCGTCCTCGTCGGCTTCGGCTTCAAGGTCACGGCCGTCCCCTTCCACATGTGGGCGCCCGATGTCTATGAAGGCGCGCCGACTCCGGTGACCGGCTACCTGGCGGTCGTCTCCAAGGCCGTGAGCTTCGCCCTGCTTCTGCGCCTCTTCTCCCTGGCCTTCGGCCCTGCGCTGGATGATTGGCGACCCATCGTGGCGGGCCTGGCTGCTGCGAGTATCCTCCTCGGTAACCTGGTGGCCACGGCGCAGGCCAACATCAAGCGCATGCTCGCCTATTCCAGCATCGGCAACGCAGGCTATCTCCTGATGGGCATCGCCGCCTTTTCACCCCTGGCCGCCAACGGCCTTGTCTTCCACCTCATCGGGTATTCCGCCGCCAACTTCGCCGTCTTCGCCTGTGTCATCGCCTATGAGAATCTGACAGGCAAGGAGCTGATAGACGACTTCAAGGGCCTAGCGAAGCGTCAGCCCTTCCTGGCCCTGGTCATGAGCGCAGGCATGTTCTCCCTGGCGGGCCTGCCGGTCTTTGCGGGCTTCGCGACGAAGTTCTACCTCTTCACCGCCGCCGCCGACGCAGGCCTGCTCTGGCTGGTCATCATCGCGACGCTGGGCAGTCTCGTGTCGCTCTATTACTACCTGATGGTCATCAAGGCCATCTACATGGAAGAGCCGGCCGAGGGCGCCCCGCTCAGGCTCACGCTTCCCATCGGGGGCGTCGTGGCGGCCCTTGGCTTCGCCACCCTCTTCTTCGGCGTCTACCCTGGGCCGATGCTCACCCTCATCGAGCAGGCCACCCGCGCGCTGGGGCTTTAGCCTCTGCGCCGTGCGCCTGTGGCGCGCTCCATGGGCATCGTGCAATCGCTCGCCTGCAGATCGCGACGCAGGCCCGAGAACTTCGGAAAGATGAACTCGCCCCTATCGTTCAGCTCGCCGAAAAGCACGTGCGCGACGGCTTGTGGCTTGCACCAATACAGCAGCTTGCCGATCCGGGGCGCCCTCCCGAACGGGCAGGAATCTGACTGGAGCTGCGGCAGCAGGGCTGAAAGTTCGTCGCGGGAGGCTTTGTCGAATCCGCCTGAGACAGAACCCGCGTAGCGCAATCGCTTTCCCTGATAGACGCCAAGGAGCAGGCTCTCGAAGCCCTTCTGCCCGCGTCCGCTTGCCATCGTGTACCCCGCGATCACCGCGTCCGCCGAGCGCCGCTCCCGTATCGCCACCCAGTGGCGGCTGCGCCTGCCTGGAACGTAGAGGCTCTCCCGGTGCTTCGCGACGACGCCCTCCATCCCGAGGGCCACCGCCGCCTCATAGAGCGCCACGCCGTCCGTCTCCCGGGTGAGCGTCGGCTGCACGGCCTCCGTGGCGCGCACCGCGCCGAGCAGAAGCTCCTTCCGCTTCGCCAGGGGCTTCTCCAGCACCGGGCGGTAGCCGTGGTAGAGGATGTCCCACACATGAAAGGTCAGCGGCGCGCGCGACCGCCTGCGATTCCCCGGCTTGAGGCGCTCCAGCACCAGGGCGACGTTCGGCATGCCCAACCTGTCCCGCGCGACCAGCTCGCCATCCAGCACGACGCCGTCAATCGTGACCGCCTCCGTGAGCCCATCGGTGATCTCCGGGAAGGCCTCTGCCAACCTGCCGTCCTCGCCTATCTGGAGCCGCATCGTCCCGTGGTCGAAGTAGGCGATGGCGCGGAGGCCGCCGCGCAACGGCTCGAAGATCCACTTCGGCGAATCGAAGGGCTCGAACGATGGTGTGGCGAGCATCGGCTTGATGCCGGCGGGAAGGCCGGCCAGCGCGAAGGCAGTCTGGCGCACGGCGAGGGGTGATAGCTGCTGCGGCACGTTAGTAAAGGACCTTTTCCTGTTCGAGTATCGTGACGCGCTCCGGGGCCATGCCCAGGACGTCACAGAAGATTTTGTGGTTGTCCTGGCCGATGCTCGGCGCGGCCCGCCGGACGCCCCCGGGCGTCTTGGAGAGCCGCCACGGCATTCCGGCGATCGTCTCGCGCCCTAGGCGGTGCTCCACTTCCACCCAATTGTTGCGCGCGTTGAAATGTTTGTCCAGAAAGGTCTCCTGGATGCTGAGCGCCGGGAAGGCGGCCACGCCCTTCGCTTGCAGCATCGCCCCGGCGGCGTAATGCTCTTGGCCCTTCGCCCACTCCCGGATGGCCGCGTCAATTGCATCGTGATGCATCTGCCTGCCGTACAGGTCGCCGTAGCGCTCGTCATTCGCCATGTCTTCTCGGCCCATCACCTCGCAGAGCGCGTGCCACTCTTCGTCCGTCTTCACCGCGATGGTGAGCCAGTCGTCGTCCCCGGCGCATTTGTAACAGCCGTGGGGCGCCAGCATCTCATCCCGGTTTCCGCGCCACCGCTGGATGCGCCCGTTCATCGCGTAGTCAATCATCGGCCCGCTTGCCATGGTGACGCCCGCCTCCCACTGGCCCAGATCAATATACTGGCCCTTCCCCGTCTTCGCCCGGTGGCGCAGCGCCGTCAGCACCGCGAAGGCCCCGTAGATGCCCATCAAGGGGTCAGGGATCGTGGTGCCGTAGCGCATCGGCCTGTCTTCGCCGATGTATCCCTGGTAGCCGTCAAGGCTCGCGAGGCAGCTGATGATGTTGCCGTAGGTGACGATATTGTGGAGCGGCCCCGTCTGTCCTGCGGCGGAAAGGGAAATCATCACCACGTCCGGTCGCAGTTTGCGGAGGCCTGCATAGCCCAGGCCGAGGGACTCCATGAACCCCGGCGAGAAGTTCTCTATGACTACGTCCGCCGAGCGCACTAAGTCCTGCGCCATGGCGAAGCCGCGTTTGTCCTTAAGGTCCAGGCTGACGCCGTAGTTGTTGCGCAGCGTATTGTGCGCGTAGAGCGCTTCGTACGGCTGATCTTTCAGCAGCGGCGGCAGCAGCCGGATGATATCCGGGCGCTTCTTCGTCTCGATCTTGATGACCTCGGCGCCCATATCGGCCAGGGTCGTTCCCAGGATGGGCGCGGCCCACACCCAGCCGAAGTTCACCACGCGCAGGTTCGCCAGGGGATAGCGTGTCATCGTGTCGGCTCCATCAGATGATGCCCGTCCTTCGCATATCGGTGAGGTCCACGCCGCTGAAGCCCAGGAGGCCGCTCAGGATTTCCTTGTTGTGCGCTCCCAGCATCGGCGCAGGCCGTTGGATGCGCCACGGCGTCTCCGAAAAGCGGTAGGGCGCGCCCGGCATCCGAACCGTCCCGGCCTTCGGGTGCGCGACCTCTTGGAAAAAGCCGCGAGCCTCCAAGTGCGGGTGGTGCAGCAGGTCCTTCGGCGTGTAGAGCGGCCCTGCGGGCACGCGCTCCGCCTGGAGCATCTGGAAAAGCTCATCGTTCGTGTGCGATTTCCACCAGGGGTCCATCAGCTCGTACATCATGTCCGCCACCTCCGCGCGCTGCCACGAGGGTACGTTGAAGACCGGGTCCTCCGTCCACTGGGGGTTTCCCATGGCGCGCTTGATCCCCACCCACTGCTGGTCCTCCATCACCAGGAGGCACATGAAGCCGTCCTTCGTCTTGAAGAGCCCCGCGGGGGCGCCGCCGCGCAGGATGTCCCCCGCGCGGGAGGAGGTCTCCCCCGTAAGGTGGTAGAGCGTGACCAGTTGGTAGCCCAGGATGTGCGTGGCCAGGCATTCCACCTGGGAAAGGTCCACCAGCTGCCCTTCGCCTGTCAGGTCACGCGCCGCCAGGGCCAGCATCGTCGCCGTTGCCGCGCTGATCGCGCCCCAGTGGTCGGCGTGGTACCACGCGCCGCGCAGCGGCTCCTCTTTCTCGCGGCCCGCGAATCGGGGGCCGACCCCCGAGCCGTGCCACGCCGTCATGTCGTATCCCTTGTAATCTTTGTACGGCCCCGTCTGCCCAAAGGTTGAGATCGAAGTCATCACCAGGCGCGGGTTGATCCGCTCCAGCCGTTCGTAGTCCAGCCCCAGCTCGCGCATCACCCCCGGCTGCTGGTTTTCGATGAGCACATCCGCATCGGCGATGAGGGCTTTGATGATGTCCAGGCCCGTCGCGGTGCGCGGGTTCACCGTGATGCCGCGCTTGTTGGCGTTCATATAGAGGAAGAGGCCGCTCTTCTCCAGGTGGGGGATATCGCCTGGGAAGGGCCCGAAGCGCCGCGAATCGTCGCCCACCTTCGGCTCTTCGGTCTTAATGACCTCTGCCCCCAGGTCCGCCATCAGCTTGGCGCAGAACGGGGCCGAGATGAAGCTGCCGAACTCGATGATTTTCAGGCCGCTGAGTGCCGAGGGCATCGCTATCCTTTGCCGGTGGTGGTGGTTAGACTACTCCCGCCTGGGCCATCTTGACCAGGGAATGCTTTGCGTACCCCAGCCGCTCGCACAAGATTTCCTCGTTGTGCTGGCCCAAGGTCGGCGCAGGCGCCGCCTTCCAGGGGGCCTTCGCCGGCCGGAAGGGCGCGCCTGGGTAGGTGTGGCGTCCGGCGATGGGGTGCGTGATCTCCGCGAAGGCCCCGCGCTCACGGAAGTGCCGATCGTTGAACAGGTCTTCCATCGTGTTCACCGGCGTTCCTGCCACGTCCGGGCACCCTTCCATCACCTCGCGCTTCGTCTTGGAGAGGATCCAGGGTAGGAAATACGCGTCGAACGCATCGAACATGTCCATGTTGTAGAAGTTCGGCCCCGCGAACCTCGGGTCGGCGATCAGCTCTGGGTGGCCTATGATCTGGCAGAAGCGCGACCACCAGTGCGGCTGCGCAGCCGTGAAGTGCGCGTAGCCGTCCGCGCATGGGCCCGCGCCGAAGGGCAGGAGCGTGAAGCGCCGCGAGTGCGCCCGGCGGAAGGCCGAATCCCCTGAGTAGGCGATGCCCAATAGGCACTGCCCATTCCTATCGGGAGAGGCGAGCTGTCCCTCCATGATCGAGTAATCAATGTGCTGGCCTGGGCTTCCCTCGCGCACGCCGTACCACGTCGCCAGCGTCACCGCCGCCGCCAGGTTCCCCGCCTGGAAGAGCGTCACTGTTCCCCCGAGCTTCAACGGCCCCAGCTCCGGCACGCCGGTGGAGTGCATCGAAGCGCCGATGGCATAGGCTGTCAGCTCGGTCACCCGGTAGTCGCGATACGGCCCCCACTGGCCGAAGTTGGAGATGGAGGTCATAACGGCCTTCGGGTTCATCTCGCGCACCGCCGATGGGCCGAAGCCCAACGCCTCGGCGGCCCCTGGCCGGAAGCCCTCGACGACAATCTCCGCCGACGCGATAAGGCGCCGCAGGATGCCCTTCCCCGTCTCTGATTTCAGATCGAGCGTCACACTCTTCTTGCTCGTGTTGAGCGTGAGGAAGAGGCCGCTCGTCTCGTGGTGCGGTCTATCGCCCGGGAACGGCCCCCGCGAGCGCATCATATCGCCTACGCCGGGCCGCTCGATCTTGATCACCTCTGCGCCGTAATCGGCCAGGAGCTTGGTGCAGTACGGGCCGCTGATCCCCTGGGTGAGGTCAACCACGCGCACGCCCGAAAGCAGCGATGCCGTCATGATGTCCCCACCGTCATGGCCGCTGCGTCATACCGCTTCCCGATGTGCTTCTCCTCCTTGAATCGCCGCATCTCCGCCGCGCTGTAGCCAAGCAGATGCCCGTACACATAGCGGTTGTGCTCGCCCAGCATCGGCCCCGGCGACCGCACGTGAATCGGCGTCTCGGATAGGCGGAAGCCGCGCGTTGGGTGCAGGTGGACGCCCGCATCCGGCTCGGCCACCAACTCGTAGAAGCCGCGCTCCGTCAGGTGCGGGTCGTAGTGCGCCTCTTCGTACTTCAGCACCGGCATCGCCGTGATCCCGGCGGCCTGCAGCGTCGCCGGCGCTTTGTAGGCGTCGTGCTGCTGCGTCCACGCTGCGATGATGCCGTCGAGCTCATCGTGGTTCCGCCTGCGGGCGATCACCGTCTTGAACCTGAGGTCCTTCGCCAGGGATGGTTGGCCTATCGTGGCGCAGAAGGCCGCCCACTGCGCGTCCGATTCGATGGAGATGGCGATCCACTGGTCCTCGCCCTTCGCCTTGTAGGCCCCCTGCGGCGTCATCGCGGTGTCGCGGTTTCCCAGGGACGTTTGGGAGCGCCCGTTCATCGAATAGTCCATGAATGCCTGGGTCAGGTGCGGGATCATGTTCTCCGCCTGGGACATGTCAATGAACTGTCCCTCCCCGGTGCGGCGCCGGTGCTCCAGCGCCGCCACAAGCGCGAAGACTGCGCTCGCCCCAGCGGCGGCGTCGCTGTGGAAGACCACAAAGGTCATGCTCGGGTCCGCATCCGGGTAGCCGCGCAGCCATGTATGGCCCACCACGGCCTCCGTGTTCGCGCCGAAGCCCTTGAAGTTGGCATACGGCCCGGTGGTCCCGTACGCCGGCGCGGAGAGATAGATGATGTCCGGCCTTACCTTCCGCACTTCGTCGTAGCCGATGCCCAGCTTCTTCAGCGTGGAGTTGCGGTTGTTCTCCAGGAGCACATCGCTCGTTGCGATGAGGCGCATCATGATCTCGCGCCCCTGCGCCTTCGTCAGGTCAACCGTCGCCGCCAGCTTCTGCCGCGCGGCGAAGTTGAAATAGCTGTAGCGGTTCCAGGGGCGTTCGCCCGGGTCGCGGTCCACGTAGTACGCGCCGCGCGGCGACGAGATGACGTTCGGCGGGGGGTTCGGGTGCCCGCGCGTCATGTGTCCCGGCGTGGTCACCGATTCCACGCGGATCACCTCGGCGCCTAGGTCGCCGAAGATCATCGAGGCGAAGGGCCCTGCCCAAACAACGGTGATATCCAGGAGGCGGATGCCGTGCAGCGGAAGCCGTTCCACAACCACCTCAGGTGGGCAGGTTCGCCACATACTAGGAGCCGGGTATAGCAGTGTCAAGGCGCATTGCTGCGGGAAAAAGCAAGCAGCTTAGTCTTTCGCTGGTTGCCTATCCTCAGAATCTGTGTTCTTTGTGTGATTTGTGGATGGATCTCTATTTCCCTCCTGCATTTGCCTTCGCGCCCGCGCGAGTGGTACAATCTTCCGCGAATCGAGCCCCTTTAAGCTGGTCCTGCGAGGCTGGCAAGGAAGCCGAAGATGTTCGCTCACCGCTCACATGCGGGCGCACCCTGCCCGCCCATAGCTGCGAAGGGACAAGACCTTCTGCGAGTGTTGCAGGAGGTCTTTTTGTATGCCTGAGAAGGTACTGCTCTCAGCGGACGAAGTCCTTCGCGCCATGCGCCGCATCGCCCACGAGATCGTCGAGCGGAATCGCGGCGCGCAAGACCTCGTCTTCGTCGGCATCATGTCCCGCGGCGTCCCCATCGCCAAGCGCCTCGCTGCCCTCATCAAGGAGTTTGAAGGGGCCGATGTCCCTGTCGGCTCCCTCGATATCGGCCTCTACCGCGACGACGTGCTCCAGGGCGCAAGCCCCCAGCTGCGCAAGACGGACATCCCCGGCAACCTCCAGGGCAAACGCGTCATCTTGGTGGACGATGTCCTCTACACCGGGCGCACCATCCGCGCCGCCATGGACGCAGTCATGGACTTCGGCAGGCCCAAGGCCGTCCAGCTCGCCGTCCTCGTGGATCGCGGCCATCGCGAGCTGCCCATTAGGGCCGATTACGTCGGCAAGAATGTTCCCACTGCCCAGCAGGAAGAGGTGCAGGTCAAACTCAAAGAGTCGGATGGGCTGGACCAAGTCGTCATCGTGGAAGCGGCAAGCGGGAAGCAAGGGCCTGGAGGGAATCAATGACATCCACAAAGCCTGCGGGACAGCAAGCCTCTCGGCAAGCGGCGAAGGCGGCCCTCCCGCCCCGCAAGCACGTCCTCGATCTCGACGACTTCTCACCCGAGGAGATCAGCCAGATTCTCGGCACGGCCGATGTCCTTTCGGAAGTCCTCAGCCGCCCCATCAGCAAAGTGCCCACCCTGCGCGGCAAGACCGTCCTCACCTTCTTCCTGGAGCCCAGCACCCGCACCCGCGCCTCCTTCGAGCGCGCCGCCAAGGCCCTCAGCGCCGATACCATCAACCTCTCCGGCACGGAGAGCAGCGCCAAGAAAGGCGAGTCCCTCATAGACACCGCCCGCACCATGCAGGCCATGGGCGCCGATATCATCATCATGCGCCATTCCATGTCCGGCGCGCCCTACCTCCTGGCCCAGCACACCAACCTCAGCGTCATCAACGCCGGCGATGGCTGGCACGCCCACCCGAGCCAGGCCCTCCTGGACCTCTACACCATCCGCGAAAAGTTTAAGAAGATCGCCGGGCTGAAAGTCGTGATCGTCGGCGATGTCCTCCACAGCCGCGTCGCCCGGTCCAACATCTGGGGCCTGCGCAAGATGGGCGCCGATGTCGTCCTCTCCTCGCCGCCCACGCTTCTGCCCGAGGAAGTTCTTGAAGCCTACGCAGGCGAGTTGCCCGGCCGTTTGATGACCGAGCCCAACTTAGACGCCGCTGTCGAAGGGGCCGATGTGGTCATGGCCCTCCGCATCCAGAAAGAACGCCTCGCCGCCGATGGCGCCATGAACCTTCGCGACTACATCCTCGCCTATCAGGTGAATGAAGAGCGCATGCACAGAGCCAAGCCCACGGCCATGCTCATGCACCCGGGGCCGATGAACGAAGGCGTGGAAGTCAGCCACGTCCTCGCCTATAGCGATCGCTCCCTTATAGAAACCCAGGTGAAGAACGGCGTGGCGGTGCGCATGGCCCTCCTCTACCGCCTTGTCGGCGCAAGCGAGGTGAGCGCATGAAGGGATCCCTCCTCATCCGCGGCGGCCGCGTGATAGACCCGGCCTCGCGCCTGGACGCCAAGGCCGACCTCTACATCAAGGATGGCCGCATCGAAGCTGTGCAGCAGGGCGGCGGCCTCGCCGTCCCCGAGGGAACGGCGTCCTTCGATGCCTCGGGCCTCGTCGTCTCCCCCGGCTTCGTGGACCTGCATGCCCACCTTCGTGAGCCGGGCCAGGAGCACAAAGAGACCATCGCCACCGGGACCAGGGCGGCGGCCAAGGGCGGCTTCACCACTGTCTGCGCCATGCCGAACACTGTCCCGGCTCAGGACTCCCGCTCTACCATCGAATTCGTCCAGTCCCGCGCCGCTGATACGGGCGCGGTGCGCGTCCTCGTCGTCTCCGCCGTCAGCAAAGGCCGCGCAGGCAAGGAGCTCGTCGAGATGGCGGAGCTGGCCAAGCTCGGCGTCGTCGGCTATTCGGACGACGGCAGCCCCGTCGGCGATGCGCAAATGATGCGCCACGCCCTCGCCTTCAGCAGGATGCTCGGCCTGCCCATCATGGATCACTGCGAAGATACCGCCCTCTGCCACGGCGGCGTCATGAATGAAGGCCGCGTCGCCACTCGGCTCGGCCTGCGCGGCATGCCCGTCGCCGGGGAAGAGACGATGGTGGCGCGCAACCTCATCCTCTCCAAGCTCACCGGCGGCCACGTCCACATCTGCCACCTGAGCGCCGCAGGCTCCGTGGAGCAGGTGCGGCGCGCCAAGGCCCAAGGCATCCGCGTCACCGCGGAGGCCACTCCCCACCATCTCACCCTGACGGATGAGCTGGTGACCGCCGGCGCGATGTATGACACCAACACCAAAGTGAACCCACCCCTGCGCACCGCCGCCGATGTGGAGGCCGTCCTCCAGGGCCTGCGCGAAGGCGTCATTGAAGCCATCGCCACCGACCACGCCCCCCACGCCGCCGAGGACAAGCTCTGCGAGTACGACCAGGCAGCCTTCGGCATCAGCGGCTTTGAGACTGCGATGGGCAGTCTTCTCTCCCTGGTTCACACGGGCAAGCTCACCTTTCCCGTCCTCATCGAGCGCCTCACCCTTGGCCCGGCGCGCATCATCGCACGCGAAAAAGACGGCATCGGCGCCCTGCGCCCCGGCGCTCCCGGCGATGTCGCCGTCACCGACCCCGATCTCTCGTGGACGGTAGACGCCAAGGCCTTCCTCTCCAAGGGCAAGAACTCGCCCCTCAACGGCAAGACCCTCAAGGGGAAAGTCGTGGCGACGGTCTATGGCGGCGCACTCATCTATCAAGAGCAAAGGCAGGCAACCACCCGTGGCAGATAAGGCCTACCTCATATTGGAAGACGGCGCCATCTTCGAGGGGACGGCCTTCGGCGCGGCCGTCGAAGTCGTCGGCGAGGTCGTCTTCAACACCAGCATGACCGGCTACCAGGAGATGCTTACTGATCCCTCCTACGGCGGCCAGATCGTCATGCCCACCTATCCGCTCATCGGGAACTACGGCATCAACGCCGATGACTTTGAATCCCGGCGCATCCAGGTGCGAGGCTTCATTGTGCGCGAGGACTGCGAAGAGCCCAGCCACTACCAGAGCGAGCGGACGCTGCATGAATATCTCCTGGCCCAGGGCGTTCCCGGCATCGCCGGGGCCGATACGCGCGCCGTCACCCGCCGCCTGCGCACCCGGGGCGTCATGATGGGCATGGTCACCCGCGATGCGCCGGATGCGGCCCTCAAGCGCCTGCAGAACGCCCCGCGCTACGGCAATACTGATTTCGTGAAGCTTGTGACTACGGAGGCTCCCTACGCCTGGAAAGAGCCGCCCCATGGCGAAGCGCCGCCCCTCTCCATCACCGTGGTGGATATGGGCGTGAAGTACAACATCCTCCGCAACTTGCAGTCCCGCGGCTGCCGCGTCCGCGTCGTCCCCTCCACCACCTCAGCCGAAGATATCCTCTCCACCGGGCCGGATGGCGTCCTCCTCTCCCCCGGCCCCGGCGACCCGGCGCTCCTTGGCTACGCCATCCAGTCGGCCAGGGGCATCATCGGCAAGCTCCCCATCTTCGGTATCTGCCTGGGGCACCAAGTGCTGGGCCATGCCTTCGGCGGGACCACCTTCAAGCTCAAGTTCGGCCATCGCGGCGGCAACCACCCGGTGAAAGACCTCAAGACCGGGCGCGTCTATATCACCGCCCAGAACCACGGCTACGCCGTGGACGGCGATACGGCTCCCAGGGGCGTGGAGATCACCCACATCAACTTGAACGATGGCACGGTAGAAGGTCTGCGCCACAAAGATCTCCCTGTCATGTCCATCCAGTACCACTCGGAGGCCGCTCCCGGCCCTCTGGACAACGTCGAGATGTTCGATCGCTTCGTCGAGATGGTCCGCGCGGAAGGCGGCGGGCGAAGGGCCAAGAGGAAGTAGCGATGGCGAAGGCGACCCTAACCCTGCGGAAAGGCGCGACGGAGGAGCAATACCTCTGGTTCAGCAACCTTGCCCAGCGCACCTACGAATGCGCCCTCTGCCCGCGCATGGAGCGCAACACCGCCGTCCTTGGCCCCCTGAACGGCAGGCTGGAGGCCCGACTCCTCGTCATCGGCGAAGCGCCCGGCCGCTTCGGCTCCGCCGTGACGCGCATCCCCTTCCACGGCGATCGCAGCGGCGAGAACTTCGAGAGTCTCCTGCCCCATGCGGGCCTGCGGCGCGAAGACCTCTTCATCGCCAACGCGGTGCAGTGCAACCCCAAGGACGGCAAGGGCCGCAATGATCGTCCCACACCCCAGGAGATGCGCAACTGCTCCGGCTACCTCCGCGAGCTCCTCGATATTGTCCGCCCGCCCTACGTCGTCACCCTCGGCCAGAAGGCCCTGGATGCCCTCCACCTCATCGAGCCCCACAAGATCGCACTCAAGGACAGCGTCGCCATCGCGACGCCCTGGCGCGGATGCAAAGTCGTTCCCCTTTATCACCCCAGCGGGCGCGCCATGGCCAAACGTCCCTTCCGTCAGCAGGCGAAGGACTATACGCGCCTCGGCCGCATCCTCCAGGCCGATCCTGACGGTAAATGGCCCGGCACGTTCACGGGGAATCTCCAAAGGATATAGACCAGTGGCTACCGAGAAACCGAAGAAAGTCCTCGTCATCGGCTCCGGCCCCATCGTCATCGGCCAGGCCGCCGAGTTCGATTACGCCGGGGCCCAGGCCTGTAAAGCCCTTCGCGAAGAGGGCGTCATCTCCGTCCTCGTCAACTCCAACCCGGCCACCATCATGACCGATGAAGGCATCGCCGACGTCGTCTACATCGAGCCCCTGACCGTCCCCGTCCTCGAGCGGATCATCAAGGAGGAGCGGCCCGATGGCCTGCTCCCTAACCTCGGCGGTCAGACCGGCCTGAACCTCGCCGTTGACCTCGCCGAGGCGGGCGTCCTGAAGAGATATGATGTGCGGCTCCTCGGCACGCCCCTGGAGAGTATCCAGAAGGCGGAGGACCGTCAGCTCTTCAAGGATATGCTTGTCTCCATCGGCGAGCCCGTCATTGACAGCGAAACGGTGACGACCATGGAGCAGGCGCACATCGCGGGCAACCGCATCGGCCTGCCCCTGGTCATCCGTCCCGCCTTCACCCTGGGCGGCACCGGCGGCGGCATCGCCCACACCTGGGAAGAGTACGAGGTCCTCTGCGATAGCGGCATGACCGCCAGCCCCATCCATCAGGTCCTGGTGGAAAAGAGCCTGGAGGGTTGGAAAGAGCTGGAGTACGAAGTCATCCGCGATGGGGCTGATAACTGCATCATCGTCTGCAATATGGAAAACCTCGACCCCATGGGCGTCCATACCGGCGATAGCATCGTCGTCGCCCCCAGCCAGACCCTCACCGATCACGAGTACCAGATGTTGCGCTCCGCCAGCATCCGCATCATCCGCGCCCTGGGCATCGAGGGCGGCTGCAACGTCCAGTTCGGCCTTTCGCCGCACCCGGCGACGGGCGTCCCGCGCCCGGAGAACGGACGCGCCTATGTCGTCATCGAAGTGAACCCTCGCGTCAGCCGCTCATCGGCCCTCGCCAGCAAGGCCACCGGCTACCCCATCGCTCGCGTCTCCGCCAAGATCGCCATCGGCAAGCGCCTCGATGAGATCCCCAACGCCGTCACCAAGAAAACCTTTGCCGCCTTCGAGCCGGCCTTGGACTACTGCGTCGTCAAGATCCCCCGCTGGCCCTTCGATAAGTTCGCTTACGGCGATCGCCGCACCGGCACCCAGATGAAGGCCACCGGCGAAGTCATGGCCATCGGCCGCACCTTCGAAGCCGCCATGCAGAAGGCCGTTCGCTCCCTGGAGTTCGGCAAGAAGTCCATCCTCTGGGAAGACCCAGCCTGGCTCAAGGACGGCAAGCTCGACCTGAGGTCCCTGCCGCTCTACCCGAACGACCTCCGCCTCTGGGCCCTCCTCGCCTCTCTGCGCCGTGGCCTTCCCGTCGGCGAGCTCTCTAGGCTCACCGCCATTGATTCCTGGTTCCTCCAAAAGCTCGCCAACATCGTCGCCTTCGAGCGCCGCCTCCTCTCCGAGCCCCTCACCCCTGAGCTCCTGCGGGATGCCAAGCGCAAGGGCTTTTCCGATGAAGTCATCGGCACCCTGGCCGACCGTCTGCCGGAGCAGATACGCTCCCTGCGCAAAGAGTGGGCCATCGTCCCCATTTTCAAGATGGTGGACGCCTGCGCCGCTGAGTTCGATGCCGTGACTCCCTACTTCTACGGCACCTACGAGCAGGAGAACGAAGCCGTCGCGAGGCCTGGCGCCAAGGCCATCGTCATCGGCAGCGGCCCCATCCGCATCGGCCAGGGCATCGAGTTCGACTATTGCAGCGTCCATGCAGCCTGGGCCCTCCACGATGCCGGCGTCCAGAGCATCATGATCAACTCCAACCCGGAGACCGTCTCCACCGACTTCGATAGCAGCGACCGCCTCTACTTCGAAGCCCTGGATGAAGAGCGCGTCCGCGACATCATCGAGAATGAGGCCTCCGGCGCCGACCCGAAAGACACCCCGCCCACCTGCGTCCAGTTCGGCGGCCAGACCGCCATCAACCTCGCCATGCCCCTGGCCCGCGCGGGCCTTCCCACCCTCGGCTCGGGCGCGGAGCCCTTGGACATCGCCTCCAACCGCAAGCGCTTCGAAGACTTCCTCAGCCGCCTCGGCATCCCGGCTCCTCCCGGCGCAGGCGTCACCACGATGCACGAGGCCATCGCCGTCGCCGATCGCATCGGCTACCCCGTCGTCGTGCGCCCCAGCTACGTTCTCGGCGGCCGCGCCATGGAGATCGTCCACAACCGGCAGGAGCTGACCAAGTACATGGGCATGGCCGAAGAGGTCAGCGGCGGCCACCCCATCCTCATAGACAAGTACCTCCAGGGGAAGGAGGTGGAAGTTGACGCCGTCAGCGATGGCGAGCACGTCCTCATCCCCGGCATCATGGAGCACATCGAGCGCGCGGGCGTCCACAGCGGCGATGCCATGTACGTCTACCCCGGCATCACCCTCACGGATGCCGAAGTGAATACCATGGTGGACTACACCCACCGCATCGGGAAGGAGCTCGGCTTCAAGGGTATCCTCAACGTCCAGTTCATCATCATGCCCGGCAAGCCCGGCGAATCCTCCCAGGTCTACGTCATCGAAGTGAACCCGCGCTCAAGCCGCACCGTTCCCTTCATCTCCAAAGTCACCAGCATCCCCATGGTGAAAGTCGCCACCAACGTCATGCTGGGCAAGAGCATCGCAGGGCAGGGCTACAAGCCCGGCCTGCAGAGAAAGATGCCCCTCGTCGCCATCAAGGCCCCCGTCTTCTCCATGCAGAAGCTCTCCGGCGTGGACACCTACCTGGGCCCGGAGATGAAGTCCACTGGCGAAGTCATGGGCATAGATAAGACCTTCGAAGCGGCGCTCGTGAAGGCCATCATGGCCGCGGGCCTCATGCTCCCCGCCGAAGGTGGCATCCTCCTCAGCCTCGCCGACCGCGATAAGAAAGAGGCGATGCCCATGGTGCGCACCCTTATCTCCCTGGGCTACAAGCTCTACGCCACGGAAGGCACGGCGGCGGCCATCGAAGCGGCGGGCCTGAAGGCCACCCTCATCACCAAGAAGCTCGGCGAAGGCCACCCCAACGTGGTGGACGTTATCCACAACGGCACGGTGCGCGCCGTCATCAACACCATCTCCAGCGGCGCCGCCCCCATGCGCGATGGCTTCCACATCAGGCGCGCGGCGGTGGAACGGCGCGTCCCCTGCTTCACATCCCTGGACACGGCGGAGGCCGCTCTCAAGGCTGTTGTCAGCGGCGCCAAGGGCTACAGCGTCAGGCCGCTCCCCGCCTACCGCTCCGCCAAGTAAGACGTATTCCCTGCAGAGGCGTTTCCCCGGTAGGAGCGCGCCCTCAGGGCCGCCGAAAGACAGAAGCCGGTGTCGTGCGCTACCGCTTCGCCAGGTCCCGAAGGAACCCCTCGCTCCAGGCGATCGCCGTGTTCGTGCTCACATCTTTATAGAGCGCCTGCCACCGCTCGCGGCGCTCCTTCGTCGTCATCGTCAGCGCCTGGTGGATCGCCCCCGCCGTCCCTTCGATATCGTGCGGGTTCACGATGATCGCCTCCTTCATCGTCTCCGCCGCGCCGCAGAACCGCGAAAGGACCAGCACCCCCGGGTGTTCCGCTCCCTGGGAGGCGACGAACTCCTTCGCCACCAGGTTCATGCCATCGCGCAGCGGCGTCACCAGGCAGACGTCCGCCTCCCGGTAATGCAGCGCCAGTTCCCGTTGGTTGAACGAACGGTAGTGGTAGGAGATCGGCGTCCACCCCTTCTCGGAGAAACGCCCGTTGATGCGCCCCACCAGCTGGTCCACCATCTCCCGCTCCTTCGCGTACTCCGGCACCCGCGTCCGCGATGGCGCCGAGATGTGCATCATCGTCACCTCGCCTCGTAGCGAGGGCCTGTGCTCCAGCAGGTGCTCGAAGGTCAACAGCCGCTCCGGGATGCCCTTCGTGTAGTCCAGGCGGTCCACAGCCAGGATGAGCTTGTGCTTCTCCCCCGTCTTCTTTCCCGCCCTCGCCAGCTCCACCTCCGCCTCTTCGCCCCACTTCGTGAAGGCCTCCGCGTCCGTCCCGATGGGATAGACCCCCACGCGCACGCTGCTCTTCCCGCTGGTGAAGACGTCTCCGGAAATCTTGCCGCCCAGCTCCGCCACCATCGAGTCCAGGAGGTCCTGCGCGTAGCGGTGGATGTGCACGCCCACCAGGTCGTACTCCAACAACTCTTCCAGAAGCTGCTTCGCCCAGGGGAGGATCGTGAAGATTTCCGCGGGCGGAAAGGGCGTGTGCAGGAAGAAGCCCAGCTTCCCCTTCCATCCCAGCTTGCGGAGCTCCGCGCCCAGGGGGATGAGGTGATAGTCTTGCGCCCAGATTAGGTCGCCCTCTTCCAGCAGGGGATAAAGCGCCTCCGCGTAGCGGCGGTTCACCCGCTGGTAGGCGCGGAAGGCGTCATGGCGGATCACTACCCGCTCGGGGAAACTGTGCAACAGCGGCCACAGCGTTCTGTTCGCGAAGACGGCGTAGAAAAGGTTCAGCGCCTCAGGCGTCAGGTCAATCGTCGCCAGTTGGATACTGCCGGTCTGCGTCAGCTTCGGCTTTGCCGCAGGCGTCCCGGTGCTGGAGCCGCTCCACCCGAACCACAGGCCTCCCCGCTTCTCCATCGCCGCCTGCACCGCGCTCACCAGCCCGCCCACGCTCTGCGCCCGGCGCTCGTCCTCGGTCTTCGGCACGCTGATCGTCGGCACCCGGTTAGACGCGACCACGATCCGGCCCGTCTGGCTCATCTGCGAGACTCGCTTTCCTCACGGCCCCTGCGAGATGGAGCCGTGATCGCCTGCGCTCAGGCGTGATGGCCCGGGGAGCGCCGCTCAACCGGCGCTCCGGCACCTTTCTCTCAGGGATGGGGCGGCTCGCTTGCGCGTTGCGCCCTCAGGGCGCTAGATACGATACAGGCGGCCCCGCCCATTGGCAATGCGCGAAACGGGGTGGCATGTTTCCTGGACACGATGATCCGCTCCTACCCCTTCCTTCCCAGGGAAGGGGCAAGGGGTTAGGTCGCCTCGAGATGGCTTAGTAGAGCGTCCCCAGCGGCGGGATCTCCATCGTCCCCATCGCCTTCGCCAGCTCGCCGGGTGTCCACATCCCGTCTTTGTAGACATGCTTCGTCACCTGGAGCGGCTGGAAGAGCCCCACGTGCCCGCCCTGCACGAAGAAGTACTGCCCGTTGATGTTCGCCGCCTCTTCCGTGCAGAGGGCCGCCACGCAGATCGCCACGTTCTCCGGGTCCTGCACCACGCGCAGCATCCGCTCCGTCTGCGATGTGTCTCCCCCGGTGGCCTTCGCCCGGCTCATGCTCTCCGTCACCATCCGCGTGTTCGCCGCCGCCGGGTTCACGCCGTTCACCGTGATGCCGAAGGGCGCCAGGTCCCGGCTCACCACGTTTGTGAAGCCGAAGATGCCTCCCTTGCCCGCGCCGTACGGCGCGCTGCCCGTGCTCCCGATGAGCCCCGCCCGGGAGACCATGTTCACGATGCGTCCCCACTTCTGGTTCTTCATGTGAGTGCACGCGTGCCGCGTGCAGTTGAACGTCCCGAAGACGTGCACGCCGACGACCGATGCGAAGGTCTCCGGGGAGAGATCGTAGATCGGTGCGCCTGCCGTCGTCCCTGCGTTGTTCACCAGGATGTCAATCTTTCCGAAGCTCTTCACCGCCGTCTCGATGATGCGCCGCGAGGCTTCGAAGTCCGAGACGCTATCGTAGTTCGCGACCGCCTTGCCGCCCTTCGCCTTGATCTCCGAGACCACCTGGTCCGCGGGCGATTTGTCGCTCCCGCTTCCCTGGGTGGACGTGCCCAGGTCGTTCACCACCACCGCCGCGCCCATCTCAGAGAGCTTGTGCGCGATGGACCTGCCGATGCCCCTGCCTGCACCCGTCACTACTGCCACGCGCCCGTCTAAACGTCCCGCCATTGTGCGCCTCCGTGTGAGTTTCGCTAGTTGCTTTCGAAATAGTGCCTCGGGTTGTCTACCAGCATCGTCTTGATGGCCTGCTCGCTGACCCCCGCCTTCTTCATGGAAGGGATGAAGTCCTCGATGATGTACGTGTAGCGGCGCTTCTTCAGATACTCCGGGCTCCTGGGCGCCCGCGAGACCGGGCCGTGCATGCAGCCCACGTTATCGTGGGAGAGGACGATCTGGTTCGCATAGCCCAGGGCCACCAGGCCGGCCAGCGTTCCGAGCTTCTCCTCGTCCGTCGAGTGCATCTCGAAGCCGATGCGGTCGAACCCCAGGAAGGCCTTCCGCTTCAGCATCTTCAGGTGGTAGGCGATATTCGGGTTGTCGCTGCAATGCCCGATGATGACGTGCTGTGGGTTCACGCCCTCGGACTCGAAGATCTCCAGCTGCTCCGGGCCCATCGTGCCTTCAGTAGTGTGCGTCGTGATGGGCGCCCCCGTGGCCTTGGAGGCCCGCGCCGCCGCCTGGAGCGCCTTCTTCTCGTTATCCGTCACCTTGCCGCTGCTCGTCGCGCACTTGATCACGCCCGCCTTGATCTTCCGGGCACCGATCCCCTGCGTGATCTCCTTGGTGTAGATCTCCGCCAGCTCATCCGCCGTGCGGATGCGGAAGTATGTGGGATACCCGGCGAAGGAGCCGGTCTCGTGGTAGATGCCGGTGGAGCAGATGATGTTGATGCCTGATTTTTCGGCCACGTCCGCCATGAAGTTCACGTTGCGCCCGATCTCCATCGGGATCGGGTCAATGATCGTCGTGATGCCCGCGGCCTTCAGGCGCTTCATCTCGCCGATGGCCTGTAGCAGCTCGTTCTCGTAATCGAAGTGGGCCGTGCTGTCGTACTCCACGCCCATGGCGGAGGCGATCAGGTGCTCGTGAGTGAGGGTTGCGCCCAGGTCTTCCGAGGAGATGGGCCCCAGGACCGTATTGACGCGCGTTGTCGGCATGATGGCCCCCTTATGCGAGGCAAGCGGAAGCTGTGGGCGGAACCATACCACGGGAGAACGGCGACTGCAAAGGGGCCTGAATTACCCTACTTGCGCAGGCGCGGGTCGAAGTGGTCGCGCAGAGAGTCGCCCAGGAGGTTGAAGCTGAAGACGATCATCGTCAGCACCAGACCTGGGAAGACCGCGTTCCACGGCGCCTTCTCCACGTTCGTCAGCGTCTGGCCGGAAAGCATGCCGCCCAGGGACGGGTGGGGCGGCGGGATGCCCAGGCCCAGGAAGCTGAGAGACGATTCGATGATGATGGCGGAGCCGAGGCCGGAGGTGATGAGGATCATCACAGGGGCGAAGGTCTGCGGCGCGATGTGCCTGATCATGATCCGGAAATCCGTGGCGCCGATGGCCCGCGCCGCCTGGACGTACTCCGCATTGCGGTTGGCAAGCGTCACCGCGCGCACCACGCGCGAGGTGCCCGGGATACCGATGAGCATGATGGGGATCGCCACCTTCTCCAGGGTGAAGACGGGGGAGCGGGTGAACGGCTTGTCATCCATGAGGCCGACGAGCAGGATGAGGATGATGCCGACGATGAGGCTCATGCTGACGAGCGTGCTCATCGCCGCGCCGGCTTCTCGTTCGTTCATGAAGGCCAGCGCCACGACGATGGCGCCCATGCCGATGATGATGCCGAAGAGGATCCAGGCATTGGGATGCCAGGCCGATGTCCCGAGGACCGAGACGAGGGCGAGGGCCAGCACCAGGGTGGGAAATGCGAGCTTCGCTTCAACCATGCGCTGGAACACGGCATCAATCCAGCCGCCGTAATAGCCGCCGATGATGCCCATGAAGTAGCCGATCAAGGAGCCCGAGGCGACGCCGAACATCGCGATGCGGAGAGAGGGCTTGAGGCCGATGATGATGCGGCTCAGGTTATCCCGCCCCAGGTGGTCCGTCCCCAGGTAGAAGCCCTTGATCCATTCCGGCTTGTGGAAGAGCGCCCGGGCGTGGATCTCCAGCGGGTCTTGGGGCCTGATCCAGGGGCCGAGGATCGCGACGATGACGGCGATGAGCAGGATGACGAAACCGATGGCGCCGATGGGCTGCCGCTTGGCGAACTTCCAGGAGCCCTGGCGGATGCTCGTCAGCACACCGATGATGGGATTCGTCTCATCGCGCATGACCCGTTTTGTTTGTGCGGCCATAGGTTGGTTCCGTTGCTTCAGGTCTCGCGCGGCGCCTAGTTGTAGCGGATGCGCGGATCGAGCCAGGCGTACATCAGGTCAATGACAAGGTTCACGAAGAGGATGATGAGGGCGAACAGCAGGACTAACCCCTGCACCATCGGGTAGTCGCGGAAGTTGATGGAGTCTATGACCGCCGTTCCCAGACCGGGCAGATTCCAGATGCGCTCCATGATGACGGTGCCGCCCATGAGCGAGGCGTATTGCAGGCCCACGATGGTGATGACCGGCAGGATGGCGTTCTTGAGGGCGTGGCGCACCATGATGGTCCGCTCGCGCAGGCCCTTGGCCCATGCCGTGCGGATGTAGTCTTGCCGCAAGACCTCCAGCAGCGTCGAGCGTGTCATGCGGGCCACAACGGCGGACAAGGCATATCCCAAGGCGAGACAGGCCCAGATGATCTGCTGGATGTTGTTCCACGGGTTCTCCCACAACTCGGTGTAGCCCAACGGCGGGATCCAGTTGAAGAAGACCACCATCGTGAGCAGCATCAGCGCGCCCACCCAGAACGTCGGCATCGCCAGGCCGCCGATGCTCACGAACCGCGCCACGTAGTCAATCGGCGAGTTCTGGCGCATCGCCATCAGGATGCCGAGGGGAAGCGCGATGGAGACGGAGATGATGACCGTCAGCGTGCACATCTCAAAGGTCAGCGGGAAGCGGTTGGTGATCTCCTCCCACACCGGTGTCTGGGAGCGGAGAGACTGGCCCCAATCGCCAACGAAGACGCCGCCCACCCAGTGGAAATACTGCATGTAGAGCGGGTCGTTCAACCCGAGCTTTGTCCGCAATGCCTCCAGCTGTTTGGGGTCCACCGTGCCCGTGCCGTCCGGGCCGACGAGGATCATGAGGGCCACGTCTCCCGGCACCACGCGCATGATAAGGAAGATGCCGACGGAGACGAGGAAGAGCACCGGGATGAACTGGAGGAGCCGTCGGACTATATATCGCTGCATCGTTCACCCATTCGCTGGGCTGCAATTAGCCCTGGAGACCTGGCGGCTTTTGAAAGTTGGGCGCAAGTCTAGCATGGGGCATATGGTGTGTCAATAAGAGGTCTCGGCCCCTTTGCGCGCGGGCATCCGCTGGGCTTCACGTCAGCTTCACGGGGATCGGCGTAAAGGCCTCGCGCCCGGCGTAGACGGCCTTGGCCCCAAGGGCCTCTTCGATGCGCAGGAGGCGGTTGTACTTCGCCACCCGCTCGCTCCGCGCCGGCGCGCCCGTCTTGATCTGCCCCGTCGCGCTCGCCACCGCCAGGTCGGCGATCGTCGTATCCTCCGTCTCCCCTGAGCGGTGGCTGATGACCGCCGTGAAGCCCGCCTTCCGCGCCATGGCGATGGCGTCCTGCGTCTCCGTCAGCGTGCCGATCTGGTTCAGCTTGATGAGGATGGAGTTGCTGCTCCTCTCTTTGATGCCCCGCCCCAGGCGCGAGATGTTCGTCACATAGAGATCGTCGCCCACAAGCTGGACGCCCTTGCCTAGCGTCGCCGTCAGCGACTTCCAGCCGGCCCAATCGTCTTCGTGCAGGCCGTCTTCGATGCTGACGATGGGGTAAGCGCCGCACCACTTCGCAAGGAAGGCCACCATGCCCTTGGAATCCAGGGTGATGCCCTCCTTCGCCAGGGTGTATCTGCCGTTGCTGTAGATCTCGCTTGATGCCGCGTCCAGGGCCAGCGCGATATCGCGCCCCGGCTTGTAGCCCGCCCTTTCGATGGCCTCCAGCAAGAGGTCCAGCGCCGCCTTGTTGGAGCTGAGGGAGGGCGCGAATCCTCCCTCATCGCCGGTGTTGGTGCTCAGCTTGCGGCTCTTCAGCACCTTCTTGAGCGCCTGGTAGGTCTCCGCAGCCATGCGCAGCCCCTCGGCGAAGCTCTTGCCGCCCACCGGCATGATCATGAACTCCTGGAAATCGGCGGAGTCGTCGGCATGCTTGCCGCCGTTGAGGACGTTGAACATCGGCACGGGAAGGCGCGGCTTCTGCGCGCCAGCCAGGTAGCGATAGAGCCCCACGCCCTTGCTCGCCGCCGCCGCGTGGGCGATGGCCAGGGAGACGCCGAGCAGCGCGTTCGCCCCCAGGCGGCCCTTGTTCGGCGTGCCGTCCAGCGCGATCATCCGGCGGTCCAGCGCCTCTTGATCGAAGGGCGATCGCCCCTTCAGGCTCTTGGCGATCTCGCCGTTCACATTGGCCACGGCCTTCAGCACGCCCAGGCCGCCGTATCGCTTCGTATCTTTGTCGCGCAGCTCCAGCGCCTCGTGGGTCCCGGTGCTCGCGCCCGAAGGGACGGCGGCGCGGCCCAGGGAGCCGTCGTCCAGCAGCGCCTCCACCTCCACCGTCGGGTTGCCCCTCGAATCGAGGACCTCTCTCGCGCGAAGCTGCTTAATCTTTGTCACGGCTCTTCCGCCTTTTCTCGGGATGTTTGACTGCGGCGATCGCCTTCTCCACGGCCTCCGCCGCGTCCGAGGCGATGATGAGCGATGCATCGGGCTTGCCGTCCGGCCGGGTGAGGGCCCACGTCTTCAGGCCGACGACCTTTTGCCGGAAGCCCAGGGCGTGGGCGATCTCCGAAAGCGTCCCGAACTCGCCGTCCACCGCGATGACGACGGACGCGCTGCGCACGACGATGACGTTCCGCGCGTAGCCCATCCCGGTAACGATAGGGTAGTCCACGTAGCGGTTGGCGGAGGAGGCGTCGTACCCGGGCAGGATGCCGATGGTGGTCCCGCCCGCGGATTTGGCGCCCTTGCACGCCGCCTCCATGACGCCGTTCATCCCGCCGCAGATGACGGTATGGCCGCGACGGGCGATCTCCGCTCCAACCTCGTGCGCCAGCTTATACGTTTCGGCGGTGCATCCATCGCCCCCGCCGATGACAGCGATAATCACAGGAAGCGTCTACCTCCGGACGGCGGCAAGTATACCATCCGGAATCACGCTTCCCAGGTCTGTACTGTCATCCCGTCGAAGACCCTGTCTTCAGGCCGTACCCTCGGTCCGAACCTTCGGGGAGGGCCTCTGGTGCGAAGCACCTGAGCGCCCGAAGGAACTATGAGGCAGTTGGTTGCCGGCAACCCACGTACCCGACTGGGTTGCCCCCGCAGCCCACCCTCCCGTAGGGGCGAGCCAAGCGTCCCATTCTTCCTCTGTGTGTAGCGCGGCTCGCCCACTTCCCCTGGGTTGCCCCCGCAACCCACCATCCTGGTAGGGGCTGGCCTCCCCAAAGGGCTCCGAAACATCGGAGCGGCCAGCCCTCCCCATCGGGCGCGCAACACGCGCCCCTACCCTCTCCCAGCTTCCCAGTGCAACTCGGGAAGCGTCTGGGAGAGGGCCAGGGTGAGGTCTCTTCCTGGGTCGCCCTCGCAGCCCACCCTCCCGTAGGGGCGAGCCAAGCGTCCCATTCTTCCTCTGTGTGTAGCGCGGCTCGCCCACTTCCCCTGAGGTGCCCCCGCAACCCACTTCCTCCTGGTAGGGGCTGGCCTCCCCAAAGGGCTCCGAAGCATCGGAGCGGCCAGCCCCATCCCCAACGAGCGCTTCAGGATTGAGTGGCTGAACATCAACTGGCTCCTGAGCATGAAACATGTCAGGAAAGTTATCGAGGATTGGCGGAGGGACTACATCGAGGTGAGACCCCATAGCGCATTGAAGGACCTCACCCCACCGGAGTATGCTGACGCAACCACGGCACTCTGATCTCCCCTGATACTAAACACGGGTGAAGGTCAAGTGCCCTCAGTGGATAAACTCTCCTCCCCCTCCCTCGTTCCCGGTCCCTCCATCCCTGCGTTCCTTCCCCACTTGACACCACTGCCTATTCTGCGTAGTATTGTCTCGTAAGCACAAAAAGCTTACGCCTTCGCCAGGACAGAGAGCCGGGGAGGCGGACCGATCGTCGGGGACGCGCGCGTGCGCCTCCGGCTCGTCGGGACGCCTCCCCTTCTTTTTGCCCCGCCGTCGGGAGTAATCCCGGTAGTGAAGCGCAGGCGGCCCGGGTGCGACGCGCGCCCCGAAGCGCAAGGGGCGATCGTCGCACCGAACCATAACGCGCAGGCACAAGGAGCAAGAGGAACAACGATCGAAGTGGAATCGGACGGCCCTGCTCGAACGTGACGGCCCCCGCGGGTCCCT